>CBINJL010000493.1:0-3157 GCA_966250925.1 uncultured Opitutus sp.
TTAATTGCAGACTTCCCGCCGCCAACGGTGCCAGCATTCCGGCAACCACTTTCCCCATGCTTCGTTTCCCAGTTTCCCGCCGCGGCTCCCGCCGCTTGATCACGTTTGGCAGCGCTCTGGCCGGAGCGCTCCTGCTGGCCGGTTGCGGCGGCGGCGACCAGCCGGCCGCACCGGGCGGCGCCGGCGGCCCTCCCGGGGGAGGCGGACCGGGACGCTGGGCCGGCCAGGCCGCGGAAGAAGCCGTGGCCGTGCAGGTCGCCCCCGTGACCCGCGGCCCCATCGCCGCCAGCCTGTCCTTCAACTCCACCCTCGAAACCGAATCCATCGTCGAAATCTATCCGCAGACTGCCGGTCAGGTGGAAAAACTGCTCGTCGAGGAAGGCGACTTCGTGAAAGCCGGCGACCCGCTCCTCCAGATCGACGATCGCGAGCTGCGCGTCGATGCCGAGGAAGCCAAGGTCAACCTCGAACAGGAAGAGGTGAATTTCACCCGCATTGAGGGCCTGTTCAAACGCGGCCTCGTCAACCAGCAGGAATTCGAAACCGCCCGCTACAACCTTTCCCAACAGCGCCTCGGCGCCGAACGCGCCCAGATCCGCCTCGATTACGCCACCATCCGCGCGCCTTTCGACGGCGTGATCTCCGAGCGCACCGTGCAGGTCGGCGCCCGCGTCGGCACCGGCACGAAGTTGTTCTCCTTCGTTTCCCTCCAGGACATGGTGGCCCGCGTCTTCATCCCCGGCCGCTACCTCACCGCGGTCAACCCCGACCAGGCCGCCACCGTCACCTCCGACTTCCTGCCCGACCGCGAATACGCCGGCTGGGTGAAACGCATCAGCCCCATCATCGATCCGCAAAGCGGCACCTTCAAGGTCACGGTCGGCCTGCGTTCGCCCGACGAGGATGTGCCGCCCGGCCTCTTCGTCCGCGTCAACATCATCACCGAAAAGCGGCCCAACGCCCTGCTCGTGCCCAAGTCCGCCGTGGTTTACGACGGCGGCGGCCAATTCCTCTTCACCGTGCGCGACAGCAAAGCCGTGCGCATTCCGCTTCAGGCCGGTTTTGAGACGCCCGCCGTGGTCGAAGTCCGCGCCGGCCTCGAAGCCGGCGATCCGGTCATCGTGCTCGGTCAGGCCGGCCTGAAGGATGGCGCCCTCGTCAAAGTCGTCGACCCCGCCGGCACGGCCTCCGCCGCCGCAACTCCGCCCGAGGGCGAACGCAAGCGCCCCGCGGACGGCGAACGCAAACGGCCGGCCGACGGCGAACAGCCCGGCAAACGCCCACGGCCCGAAGGCGCCGCCGCGCCCGCTCCAACGCCCGCCCCCGCTTCGCCCCCCCAGGATTCCTGATCCCCTGCGCCCGGCCTCGCGCCGGGCGTTTCCCGTTTTTCACCCTTTTCCTTCCGCCTTCGGATTTCTTTTTCCGACATGTCCGCCCCGTTTAATCCCGACGAGTCCCGCTTCGCCTTCACCACCCGGCGGCCGGTCGCGATCCTCATGGTCGTGATGGCTGTCTGCGTCTTCGGTTGGGTCTCCTACAACCGCCTCGCCCTCACGCTCATGCCGGACATGAGCTACCCGTCGCTGACCGTGCGCACCGAATATCCCGGCAGCGCCCCCGAAGAGGTCGAAACCACCATTTCCCGGCGCCTCGAACAGGAGCTCGGCATCGTGCCCGGGCTCACCTCCATCAGCTCCATTTCCAAGGCCGGCCAGTCCGACGTCATCCTCGAGTTTCAATGGGAAACCGACATGAACACGGTCGCCGCCGACATCCGCGAAAAGGTCGACCGCGTGCGCCTACCCGACGACGCCGAACGCCCCCTCCTCCTGCGCTACGATCCCACCCTCGACCCGATCATGCGCTTCGGCCTCGCCGGCCCGCAGTCGCTTTACGACCTGCGCTACATCGCCGAATACGACATCAAGCGCCGCCTCGAAGCGCTCGAAGGCGTCGCCGCCATCAAGGTCAAAGGCGGCCTCGAAGAACTCTACCTCGTCGCCCTCGACGAATCCCGCCTCGCCACGCTGAGACTCAACATCGACCAGGTGAACACCCGCCTGGCCCAGGGCAACGTCAACCTGCCCGGCGGCAATCTCCGCGAAGGCCAGACCGAGTATCTCATCCGCACGATGAACGAGTTCCAATCGATCCCCGAGATCGAGAACCTCATCGTCGCCCGCCAGAACGGCGTCGACATCCGCCTGCGCGATATCGGCTCGGTCACGCGTTACCACAAGGACCGCGAGGTCGTCACCGCCGTCAACGGCCACGAGAGTATCGAGATCGAGGTTTATAAGGAGGCCGACGCCAACGTGGTCGAGGTCGCCCGCCGCGTGCGCGAAGCCGTTTACGGCACGCCGGAACAGGCGGCCTACATCGCCACGCTCGCGCCGGGTTCACGCGAGCCGCCGCCCGCGCCGAAAACCACCGCCGCCCCGCCTGCCCGCGGCGCCGGGAACAATCCCCGCGGCGCCGCCTACGCCGCCCAGCAGGCCGAGGCCGCCCGCGTCATCAAGCACATGCAGATGACCAACTTCGTGGCCTTCCAGCTGCCCGAAGGCGCATCGATGGAAACCCTCGCCGACCAGTCGATCTTCATCAGCAACTCCATCGATGAGGTAAAAAACAACGCCGTCTTCGGCGCGCTCATCGCCGTGGTCGTGCTCTTCCTCTTCCTGCGCAATCTTGGCCAGACCCTCATCATCGGCGTCAGTATTCCGGTTTCCATCGTCGCCACTTTCGCCCCGATGTTCATCGGCGGCGTCTCGCTCAACATCATCTCCCTGGGCGGTCTCGCCCTCGGTG
Source organism: uncultured Opitutus sp. (assembly GCA_966250925.1). Lineage (GTDB taxonomy): Bacteria > Verrucomicrobiota > Verrucomicrobiia > Opitutales > Opitutaceae > Actomonas. Next base: position 2,809 of record CBINJL010000493.1, read on the forward strand.
TCGGCATGCTGGTGGACAATGCCGTCGTAGTGCTCGAAAGCATCACGCGATGCCGCGAAGAGGGCGATCCGCCCGCCACCGCCGTCGTGCGCGGGGTGAGCGAGGTCGGCATGGCCGTCACCGCCTCCACCGCCACCACCGTCGCGGTATTTTTTCCCATCGTCTTCGTCGAAGGGGTGGCCGGTCAGGTCTTCGGCGACATGGCGCTCACAGTGGTGTTTTCACTGCTGGCCTCGCTGGTCGCCGCGCTGTTCTTCATCCCCATGCTGGCTTCGCGCGATTTCAGCGGCAGCAGCCACCGCATGGCCGGCCAGTTGCCGGTGGATACCCGCTCCTCCTCCGAGCAGCA
>CBINJL010000494.1:0-3137 GCA_966250925.1 uncultured Opitutus sp.
CACCTGCAGCACATCTCCTCGCTCAATGCCGTCGAGTTGATCCGCCGCGCCAAATCCCGCGGCGTCTCCGTCACCGCCGAGGCCACGCCGCATCACATCGCGTTGACCGACGACTGCGTCGAGACCTACGACCCGAAGTTCAAAATGAATCCTCCGCTGCGCACCGCGGAGGATCGCGACGCCATCATCAAGGGTCTGCGCGACGGCACCATCGACATCATCGCCACCGACCACGCACCGCACACCGACTACGAAAAGGATCAGGAATTCGACTACGCGCCCAACGGGATTCTCGGTCTCGAAACCGCCCTCGCCGTTTCCCTCGAAGTGCTTGTGCGCAAGAACCGTTTCAAGCTGGCCAAGGTCGTCGACCTCATGACGCGCAAGCCGGCCGCGTTGCTCAAACTCCCCGCCGGCACGCTCAGCGCCGGCGCCGCCGCCGACATCTGTCTCTTCGATCCCGAGGAGCGCTGGACCTACGACGCCAAGGCAGGATTCTCCAAATCCTCCAACAGTCCGTGGCATGGCGAAACCCTGCGAGGTCGGGTGAAGACCACGATCGTCGACGGCCGCATCGTCTTCGACGGCAAGACGGTGAAAAAACGCTGATTCCGCGCCCACTGCCCGCATGGATCCGGAAGCGATCACTCCCTCCGCCGCGCTGGCGCTCGGCGGCCAGATTCTGCTGTTGCTGGCCGGTCTGGCCGTGTTGTGGCGCTCCGAAATCAGCCCCGCCGGCCGCGTCCTGCGCGAACGTCCCAGTCCGCTGACACCCTGGACGGCGGCGTTGCCCGATTTCGGCATGGCGCTGCTCGTCGTCATCGCCGGCGGAGTGGCCGGGCAAATCCTCGCTCAACTCATCGTGCAGGCGCTCGCGTTGAGCGACGATCCGTCGATGTTGCTGCAGGGCACCGGCTTCCAAGGCGGTTTGCTCGCCGGCGCCGGCATGGCCCGACTGACGGTGCTCCGACCGCGTCCCCGGATGCTCGGTGAGGACGACCTTGACGACACTCCGCCCGAAATCGTGCCGCCACCGCCCGCGATCAATGTCATGGCCGCCGCCGTCGCCACGTTTCTCGCCGCGGTGCCGGTGCTGTTCGTCATCAGCCTGGCGTGGACGTTTCTCGTCACCGAACTGGGCTTCAACACCGACAAGCAACCGCTGGTCAGCCTCTTCGCCGAATCGGATTCGCCCCCCCTCGTGCTGGGCATGAGTTTTCTCGCCGTCGTGGTGGCGCCCCTGGTCGAGGAAACCATTTTTCGCGCCGGCCTGTTTCGTTACCTGCGCACACGGTTGCCGCGCTGGATCGCACTCCTGTTGCCGGCATTGATCTTCGGCTCGCTGCACGGCAACCTCGTCGCGTTCCTGCCGCTGGTCGCTCTCGGCGTCGTCTTCGCCCTCGCCTACGAACGCACCGGACGCATCAGCGTTCCCATCATCGCCCACGCCTTGTTCAATTTGAACACCATCCTGCTCCTGCTCTCCGGAGTCGAAGTCTGACCCCGCGTCCGATGCCTTCGCCATTTACAACTCAACGCAACCTGTCTGTCGCCGCGCTGGGCGAAGTGCGGCTCATCCGTGAGATCCGTCGCTGGCTCGGCAGCGCCACGCCGCGTTCCCCCGCCGGCATCGGCGACGATTGCGCCACCCTCTCCGGCTCGATGCGTGATCAGCTCATCACCGTCGACCCCGTGATCTACGGCGAACATTTCGACGATTCGATCCCTGCCCGCGGCGTCGGCGCCAAACTCTTCAATCGCAATCTCAGCGACATCGCGGCCATGGGCGGCCGCCCGCGCGCCGCCGTGGTCGCGCTCGCCCTCGGCGAAGGCGTGCGCCTCGACTGGCTGGGCGATTTCTACCGCAGTCTCGCCGCCATCGCCCGCCGCCACCGGGTGCCCATCATCGGCGGCGACATTGCCAGCCAACCTTCCGGCATCACCGCCACCCTCACCCTCATCGGCGAAGCGGCGGGCAAACGCATTCTCACCCGCGAGGGCGCTCAGGCCGGTGACTGGATCTTCGTCACCGGCAATCTCGGCGGCAGCCGGCTCGGCTGGCATTGGAAATTCACACCGCGCCTCGAAGAAGGCCAGTGGCTGGCCGAACGTTCCGAGGTGCGCTCGCTGATGGATGTCAGCGACGGTCTCGCCAAGGACATCCACGCTCTCACTCCCGACGGCTGTCGTCCGCACCTGCGCACCTCCGCCATTCCGATCAGTCGATCGGCCTTGCAAATGGCCAGGACGAGCGGACGCCCCGCCCTTGATCATGCGTTGTGCGACGGAGAGGATTTCGAACTGCTTTTTACCGTCGCAGGCAGCGCCGATCCGGAGGCGTTCATCGCCGCATGGAAGCCGCACTTCCGCCGCCGGCTCACCTGCCTCGGCCGGTTTCAACGGCAACGCAGCCGGCCGCTGCATGACGACGTGCTCGACCTCGCCGGTTACGATGGATTCCAGCATCTCCGCTAGACTGCGTCAGGGCCTCGTCACCACGAGTGCGGAGGAATCCCGCGCCGTGGCCGCGCAACTCGCCGCCGCCCTGCCCGACGACACCGTGCTCGCGCTCCACGGCGATCTCGGCGTCGGCAAGACCACGTTTGTGCAGGGACTGGCGCTGGGGCTCGGTATCCACGATCCGGTGACAAGCCCGACCTTCAACCTCTACACCCTTTACCGCGGTCCGCGGCGTCTGCTCCATCTCGATGCCTACCGGCTCGACGATGCCGGGCAAGTCGACGCGTTGATGCTGGAGGATTTCCTCATCAGTCCATGGATCGCCGCCATCGAATGGCCGGAACGCATCGCCGACTGGTTGCCGGACACCGCCTGGCACCTGGACCTCGGCATCACTGCAGCCGCCCACCACACCATCCGGCTACGGTGAACTTATGCCGCAGTTGATATTTAACGCAAAGAGCGCGGAGATCCGCAAAGAAAGGCGGTAAGGAGATAACAACACCTGCGCAGGCGCTCACCCACCGGATGAATCCGAGATGAGGTAGGTTTGGCAGGATCTTACTCTGTGATCTCTGGGGCCTCCGCGGTTAAACTGCGGTATTTAGGTTAAACTGCGGTGTTTAGGGCGTGTCTGGGAATGCCGAGGTGCCAGCGTGAGCGGGAAAAGCGGCTCG
>CBINJL010000495.1:0-3116 GCA_966250925.1 uncultured Opitutus sp.
GTGACCACGTAACGCAGGCCCGAATCGGTAACGATGGCCTGGGGGTAGAGCCGGTCGATGACGGCCTGATCGTCGGGTGGGAGCAGCATCATGCCCATCGCTTCGCGCATGGCGCTGTTGATCGGCATGCCGGGATTTTCGCGGGCGAGTTTGCCGGAACGCGTGGTCAGCGCGATGGCCAGCAGGGCCAGACCGAAGAGAGCGGGAACGAGCAGGGAACGGAGCGCACGCATGATGAACCGGAGACCATGCGGAGCCGGGGCGGGAAAGGCAAACGCGGGAAACGTCACCGCGCGGGCGGACGGGACAGGCGGAAAGGGGCGGGATTCAGCCAATGTTTCGTGATCGTTTTTAACGCCGAGATCGCCGAGATCGCTAAGCTCGCGAAGCAAGGCGGTAACCCCAGCGGTTTAAAATCCCGCGGTTGAGGTTCAGGGCAGCTCCACGAAGAAGGTCGCGCCCTGATTGCGGCCGGGACTTTCGGCCCAAACACGGCCCCCGTGCGCCTCGGCGATGGCCTTGACGATGGCGAGTCCGAGGCCGGCGGTGGATTCGCCCTGGGTGGGGCGGGCGGAGAGCCGGGCGAATTTGCCGAAGAGGCGTGGTTGATCCTCGGGCAGCAGCCCGGCGCCCTGATCGTGGACGGAGAGACGGGCGCCGCTGTCGGTGCCCGCCTGCAGGGTCACGGTCACCAGATGTTCCGGACGCGAATACTTGATCGCGTTGCTCAGCAGGTTCTCGAGCAGCTGACGGAATTTGCGGGCGTCGACGCTCACGAAAAGTTCGTCGGGGGTGGTGCAGTGCAGCTGCACGCGTTTGCTGCCGGCGAGCCAGCGGTAGTCGCTCACCACGTCATCGACCAGGCGAACGAGATCGGCGGGCTCGCGATCGAGCTTGAGGCCGCGGGTCTCGGTCTCGGCGTCGGTGAGGAGGTTTTCAACCAGGCGGGAAATGCGGCGGGCGGACTCGCCGATGCCGTTGACGAGTTCGCGCGCCGGCGAATCGGCCGGCAGTTCGTTTTCCAGTTCGTGGGTGAGGCCGCCGATGGCGTTGAGCGGATCGCGCAGGTCGTGGGCGGCGATGCTCACGAGTTCCGTCTTGAGCGCGTTGGCCTTGCGCAGCTCGGCATTGGCGTGTTCGAGCGAGCGCGCTTGGGTGGCGATGGTGTTGAGCTGATTGAAATCCTGGGCCCGCAACGAATACACCAGCCGCGAAACAAACCAGAAGATGAAGGCGAAGATGCCGGTCACGATGACGTGATTGGTCACCATCACCGGGTTGTGCTGGGTGAGCGGCAGAGTGAGGGTGAGAGCGCTGGCGGCGCCGCCGATGACGAGCAGGCTGGTGCGGGGCGAGCTGTAAAAGCAGGAGGCATACACGCCGATGCCCACGAGGCTGGCGGAGATCTGGCCGGTGATGTGCTGCTGCACGAGGCTGTTGATCAGCAGCACGACCAGAAAGCCGACGGCGAGCAGTTGCACCGCCAGGCCGTCGGAAGGGCGGGTGTCGGCCGGACCGCTGCGACGGCGGCTGCGGAGAATGAGGGCGGCTATGAGCGATGCACCGAGCAACGCGATGTGCAGCCAAAGCCAGTCGCGCAACGCGGGCGTCAGCAGCCAGCCGCCCGAGCGCCAGAGCAGGAAGTCCTGCAACAGCAACAGCACGATAGCGAGGACCATGGCGAGGGCGTTGAGCAGCCGGGCGCGGTTGAGGTTGTCCCAAATGATTTCCTGCGCGAAGGCCTCGGCCAGAGCGGGGTCGGGTTTCGCAAAAAAGGTTTCGCGCCAACGCATCGGCGCGCCCGGGGAAGCGGAAGGGGGAGTTGAGCGGGATACAGACATACGACGGCGGCGGGCTCGCGTCGAAGCGGGAGCACTCTTGATGGGGCGATGGCCGGGTGCAAGTGTGCGGCGATTGCCGGATGGACTTTCATCACCTAAAAAAACCATCACGGTAGGGCATGCATTTGTTCCGACTCTCGATCCGCGGCTTGCGCGGACTGTTCTTCGTCACCCTGGCCTGCGCGGGCCTGTCGGCGGCGTCGCTCGATTATTATCTGCCGGATGGCGGACCCTACGATGCACGGGTGCCGACGCCGGCGGCATTTTTTGATCATGAGGTGGGCGCATGGCATCTGCGGCCGGATCAGATCGCCGCCTACCTGGCCGCGGTGGCGGCGGCGGCACCCGAGCGCGCGGTGCTGCAGGAATACGGTCGCACCCCCGAGGGCCGTCCACTGCTGCAGCTGCTCGTCGCCACGCCCGATCGTATCCAGAATTTGGATGCGGTGCGGCATGATCATCTGGCGATGGGAGCGGTGGCGGATCGGCCGGCGGTGGTGAACCTCGGCTATTCGATCCACGGCAACGAATCCTCCGGCGCCAACGCCGCCGTGGTGCTGGCCTACTGGCTCGTCGCGTCCGAAGACGAGGTGGCGCAGGCGGCGCGGCGCGACCTGGTGACGTTGCTTGATCCGATGTTTAATCCCGACGGGCTGGCGCGCTTCGCTCATTGGGCCAACACGCACCGAGGGCAGGTCGTGGTGGCCGACCGTTATCATCGCGAGCATCGCGAACCGTGGCCGAGCGGGCGGACGAATCACTACTGGTTCGATCTCAACCGCGATTGGTTCGCGCTGGTGCATCCGGAAAGCCGCGCCCGCATCGAACGATTTCACGCCTGGCGCCCCAACATCATGAATGATCATCATGAGATGGGGCCGGCCAACACCTTCTTCTTTCAACCCGGTGTGGCGTCGCGCAACAACCCCACCACGCCGGCGACGGTGTTTGCGTTGCAGGAGAAACTCGCCGCGCACCATGCCGCCGGGCTCGATCGGCTCGGCTCGTTTTATTATTCAGGCGAAGGTTTCGACGACTTTTATGCCGGTAAAGGCTCGGTCTATCCCGATCTCAACGGCGGTCTCGGCATCCTTTACGAGCAGGCGAGTTCGCGTGGTCATGTGCAGGAAACCGATTTCGGTGACCTGACGTTTGCGTTCACCATTCGCAATCAGGTCGCGGCCTCGCTTTCCACGCTGGCTGGCGCGGTGGCGTTGCGGCCGGAGTTGTTGGAACATCAGCGCACGTTTGCCAGCGAGGCGCGGGCCTGGGCCG
>CBINJL010000496.1:0-3107 GCA_966250925.1 uncultured Opitutus sp.
GCACGACGTCGCCATACATCTGGATGAAGCGGCGGTAGCAGTCCCAGGCGAAGCGCGGGTTGTTGGTGGCCTTTTCGAGGGCGACCACGGTCTCGTCGTTGAGACCGAGGTTGAGAATGGTGTCCATCATGCCCGGCATGGAGTCGCGGGCGCCGGAGCGCACGGCGACGAGCAGCGGGAAGCCGGCGGAATCGCCGAACTTGTAGCCCATGCTCTTTTCCATCTTGGCGATGCCTTCCTCGACCTGCGCCTGGAGGGCGGCCGGATACTTGCGGCCGTTGGCGTAGTAATAGGTGCAGACCTCGGTGGTGACGGTGAAGCCGGCCGGGACGGGCAGTCCGATGCGGCTCATCTCGGCGAGGTTCGCGCCCTTGCCGCCGAGCAGGTTCTTCATGGTGGAGTTACCATCGGCTTTGCCGTCTCCCCACGAGTAAACGTATTTGGGAGCCTTGGCGGCGGACTTGGTCTTGGCCGGGGCCTTTTTCACGGCCTTGGCGGATTTGGCCGCCGGTTTGGCGGACTTCTTGGCTTGGGTTTTAGCTGCCATGTTTGTGGATCAGGTATTGAGAGAAAACGAGGTCGCCGAGCGGGGACGCAAAGGCCCAGCGAATAGGGTTGCCCCGGGGGGTGTCAACGCCTGCTTGGGCGTGGCGCAGGCCAACATGAGACGGAATCCGTGCGGCGGGCGCTTTAACGCACAAACGACAGGCCGGCCCGCCAGGTCTCGGTCGGCGCGGTGTAGGTCAGCAAACTTTCGCCATAGCCGTTGTAGTATTGGACGAGCAGATACGTGCCGACATCGAGAAACTTGTTGCGGATGGGCACATGCAGATCGAGTTGCGCGGTCGGGTTTTCGAAGTCGTCTCCGGCCCAGATCGCGGCGGTGAGCGAGGGGCCTTTGTCGTGGGTGAGAATGAGGCTGAGGCGACCGTAGCCGCGGTAGTCCTTAAGCAGCGGATTGTCGGAGAGGTCGGCGATGTAGGTCCACACTTCGGGCACGAGCGTGAGCTGCAGCGAACGGGTGGCACCGAGACTGAGGGCGCCGCGGGCGAACAGGACGTTGAGACTGCGGGAGACGTCGCCATCGCGGCCGTTGGATTCGTGGCGGTAGCCGGCTTGAAAACCGAGCCAGGTGAACCAGCGGTCGGGATTCTTCGGGATGGGCGCGAGTTTTTCGAAGAACACCGCCGGCATGTAGCTGGTGTCGTAAAACGGACTCGAATTGGCGTCGAAGTCCCACAGCGAGCGTTGGGTAAAACCAAACTGCAGCGTGGTGGGCAACGCGTCCGCCGTGGGTTGGCTCAGCGAGGTGAGGCGGTATTTGAAACTGAACTGAAACTTCACCGCAGGATCATCCGGACCGTAGATGAAGTAGACCGATTCGTAGGCGGAAATGCGTTCGAGAAAAGTGCGGTCAAACAGGTCGACCGCGGCGCGCGGCGGCGTGATTTCGCCGGCGCTTGATTCGGTCGCGGCAGCTTCGCCGGAGGCATCCGGAGACTCCGGCACGGCGACGAGTTGGCGCGGGGCGGGCACGGTGATTTCGCAGGCCGGCGCATTTGCCAAATCGAGGCGCAACACGCCCAGCCCGGCGGCGTCGGCCGGCGCATCGAGCCGATAGGAGCGGGCGGTGAAGCGGCCGGGGGCGAGTGGCACGGAGGCGTCGGCGGAGTCGATCGGGGCAAGCGTTACGCTCCAGGTGCGCGCGCCGATGCGCAGAGTGCCGGCGATGGCGGTGTCGCCGGCGGGCAGACCGGAATCGGCCGGTGCCGCGCCGCGATTGAAGGCGATCACGTCGACCGTGAGCGCGGGCGTGGCGGTGGCTGCATCGACCGGGCGCGGCAACACGGCCAGATCGGTGGCGGCGGCCCGCGCCCCGCCGCCGGCGAAGAACGCGGCGCCGAGGAGCAGGCAGAAGAGTTGCTGGCGAACGGAACCCATGGGCGGAAGAGCTTGGCGGCGGAAGGCCGCGAATCGAGTTCTTCCGCTTCGGGGTCAGGCCTGCCAACCGCCTCCGAGGGCGGCGTAAAGCGCGGTCAGATTGGTCGCCTTGGCCAGACGTGCCTGGATGAGCGCCTGCTGGGCGCCGAAGAGTTCCTGTTGGGCGAGCAACACGCTGAGGTAGCTGTCAATGCCGGCGTCGAAGCGCTGACGCGACAGGTCGAGGCGTCGTGACGCCGCGGATACGCGGGCATCCTGGGCGGCGATCTGCGTGTCGATGTGACGGCGCACGGCGAGGGCATCGGCCACTTCGCGAAACGCGGTCTGGATCGCCTTCTGATAGTTGGCGACTTCGATGCGCGTTTCGAGGTGGGCAATGTCGAGCCGCGCCTTGTTGGCGCCGGCGGAGAAGATCGGCAACGTCACCGACGGCGCGAAACGCCACGTCTCCGAACCGGCGGCGAACAGGCCGTCGAGTTCCGCGCTGGCGGTGCCGCCGTTGGCGGTGAGTTTGATCGATGGGAAGAAGGCCGCGCGGGCGACGCCGATGTTGGCATTGGCCGCCTGCAGGGTGTGTTCGGCGGCGCGGATATCGGGCCGGCGTTCCAACAGATCGGCGGGCACGCCGGCCGGCAGATCGGTCAACAGATCCTGGGCCGCGAGCGAACCGCCGGCGGGCAGATCGGCCGGCAGCGGTGCGCCGACCAACAGCGTCAACGCGTTGAGCGCCTGATCGTGCTGCTGTTCGAGCGTCGCCACGGTGGCGCGCACGGCTTCGACCTGGGCCTCGGCGGTGCGCAGATCGAGTTCCGACGAAACGCCGCTTTCGAAGGTGCGACGGTTGAGGTCGTAGGCTTCCTGCGAGGCGGCCAGGGTGTCCTGCGCAATGATCAACTGCTCTTCCAGCGCGCGGGTGGCGAGGTCCTGGCGGGCAACCGCGGATACGAGACTGATCTGCGCGCTGCGGGCGGCCTCCTCGGTGGCGAGATAGTCATGCAGCACCTGATCCCGCAGGCTGGCGATGCGGCCGAAGAAATCGACCTCGTAGGACGGGATCTCGGCGACCACGGCGTAGTTGCCCGCGGTGACCGGCGCACCGGTAGCGGTGAGGTCGCCGGGCGTGCGGCCGCGGGCGCCGTCGGCCGCAATGTTGAGTGTCGGGATGA
>CBINJL010000497.1:0-3105 GCA_966250925.1 uncultured Opitutus sp.
TTCCTTACCGCCTTTCTTGGCGTGCTTTGCGGCCTTCGCGGTCTTTGCGTTAAACATCAATTGCGGAACATAGGCTGCATCTAAGCGCGCTCACAGCGCATCCTCACCGGCTTCGCCGGTGCGGATGCGGGTGGCGGTTTCGACCGGGAGCACGAAGACTTTGCCGTCGCCGATTTTGCCCGTCTTGCCGCCGTTGACGATGGCCTCGATCGTCTTGCTCACGAGGTCGTCCGAGACCACCAGCTCGAGCTCCATCTTGGGCAGGAAATCGATCACGTATTCGTTGCCGCGATAGATCTCGGTGTGGCCTTTCTGGCGACCGAATCCCTTGGCCTCCGTCACCGTCATGCCCTGCACTCCGATGGCGTTGAGGGCTTCCCGAACGTCGTCGAGTTTGAAGGGTTTGATGACGGCTTTGATCAATTTCATGGGGTAGTGGGGAGGTGTTGGGGGTAGGGGTAACCAGCACGGCGGCGATGAACGCCGCCGTCGGCTCAATCGAGCGAGATGCGACTCTCGCGGGTGTCGATGCTGCCGCCGGAGCTGGACTTGCTGCGCATCTCGTTGTCGCCGGACATGACCATCACCCGAGAAACGAGTTCATAGGTCACGGTGCCGCGACGCATGGCGGCGGCGATGCGCTCGGCGACGGTGCGATCCGCGATCACCCAGGTGAGGTCCTGGGTGTTGCTGCTCAAAGCCTGGGTGGCGAGCGGCTTGTCGCCCCGCACGCGGCCGAGATCGATGCCATTGATCGACAGGTGCAGTTCGAAACCCTGAATACCGATCGGACGCACGGTTTCGTTGTGCACGCGCAGCGTCACGATCAATTCGGATTGGCCGTTGCGGGTGCTGAGCGAGCGGATGCCCTCGACCTTCGCGGTGAGGCCGGACAGGTCCTTGGGGGCGCCGGTGCAGCCGGCGAATACGAAGCCGAGCGTGGCGAGAACGAGGAGGAGGAAGGGGGAGCGGCGCAGGAGTGAGGTCATGGAGAAAAAGGCAAACTGAAGGGCTGTTTCGAAAAATGCAAAGCGCGGTTCAACCGAGATAAAGCGGGGCGCCGGGGCCGAGAGGGAGGCCGGTCAGCATCCAAAGCATGAGCAGGAGTGTCCAGGCCACGAGCAGCGCCAGCGAATAGGGCAGCATGGTGGCGATGATTGTTCCCATGCCGGTGTGGGCGTCGTATTTGCGGGCGAAGGTGATGATCAGCGGGAAATACGCCATCAGCGGAGTGATGATGTTGGTGGTGCTGTCGCCCACGCGGTAAGCGGCCTGCACGAGTTCCGGCGAGAAACCGAGCAGCATGAACATGGGCACGAAGATCGGCGCGATCAGCGCCCACTTGGCCGAAGCGCTGCCGACGATCAGGTTGATCGCCGCGGCGAGCAGCACGAGGCCGATCATCATCGGCACCGGCCAGTCGTCGAGTCCGAGGGCGCGGAGGAGTCCGGCACCTTTGACGGCGACAATGAAGCCGAGATTGGTCCAGTTGAAAAACGCGATGAACTGGGCGGCGAAAAACGCCAGCACGAGATAGGCGCCGAGCGTCCCCATGGCCTCGTTCATCGCGCCGACCACGTCGCGGTCCGACTTGATGGTGCGGGCGCCGAGCCCGTAGGCCAGGCCGCTGCCGAGACCGATGGCGAAGAGAAACGGCACCAGATAACTGAAGGGCAGGGCGCGCATTTTGAGGTCCGGAAACGCGGGATTCCGCAGGAAGCCGCCTTCCGGCAGGATGCCGATCAGGAGAAAGGCCACGGTCAACCCGGCGAAAACGGCGGCGAAGCGCAGGCCGCGTTTTTCCGCCGCCGAGAGTGGTGTCATCGCTTCGGGTTTCACGTTGCCGGCATACGCGCCGAGCCGTGGTTCGACGATGCGGTGCGTCACCCAGGTGCCGACGAGCATCACGAGCAGGGTCGAGACGAACAGGAAATAATAGTTGGCCAATCCCGTCACGTTGTAGGTCGGTTCGATCAAGCGCGCGGCCTCGGTGGAAAGACCGGCCAGAATGACGTCGATGGCGCTGATGAGCAGGTTGGCGCTGAATCCCCCGGAGACGCCGGCAAACCCGGCGGCGAGTCCCGCCAGCGGATGCCGGCCCACGGCGTGAAAGATGGCGGCGCCGAGCGGAATCAGCAGCACGTAACCGACGTCGGCGCCGATGTTGGACATGACGCCGGCAAACACCACGATCGGCGTGACCCAACTGCGCGGCGTGGAAAGGACGAGCGCGCGCACAGCGGCGCCGATGAGACCGGTCTTTTCCGCCACGGCGATGCCGAGCAGGCAGACGATCACGACGCCCAGGGGATGGAAGTTGACGAAGACCGAGACCGTTTCGCGGACGATCTTTTGGAAGCCGGCCAGGTTGAGCAGGCTGACGGCGGGGATGACCTCACCGGTGCCGGGATGGGCGACGGCGAGTCCGGCCGCCTCGGCCACGGCCGAGAGCAGCAGCGTGAGCAGGGCGAGGAGGGCAAACAACGTGGCCGGTTCGGGCAGGGCATTGCCGACACGCTCCACCGTGCCAAGCACGCGTTCGAGCAGCCGGGGCGATTTCGTTGCGGGCATGGGCCGACGAAACGCGTCGTCGGCTGCGGGGCGAGCTTAACCGGCGGCGCCGGACCGGGCGGTGCGTATAAGTTTGCCGGAGAACGGACGTCCTCGTCCGTTCAGCCGATATTCCGCAATGGATGTTTAACGCAAAGATCGCGAAGGCCGCAAAGTGCGCAAAGAAAGGCGCGGGTGAATCCGGAGCAACTTCCTTCGCTGGCGAGACCCGGCAATGCGTCGCGGTCAGATGCTGAAGCTGCTGCTGAGCGAGAAGATGGCGCTGACCATGGCGTAGGCGATGAAACCCACAAAGAGGAACACGCCGATGAGCACGCCGCTGGCGATGACCTTGGTGAAGGCGTTGAGGTCGGCGGCGAGCACGCGGCGATAGTTGAGCGCGATCTTCTTGAGTGACGGCACGACGTTGCCGGTGTTTTCGCCCACGGAAATCTGATCGAGCACGAGGTCGGGAAAACAATGCGTGCGAGGCAGCGCCTGCGACAGCGATTCGCCTTCCAGGATGCGGTCGGTGGCGTCGTCGAAGGCGGCGCG
>CBINJL010000498.1:0-3104 GCA_966250925.1 uncultured Opitutus sp.
GCCGAATCTCGCCATGCCGCGACTGACCGGGCGGGTGCTGTTCATGGACGACGAAAGGCAGATCTGCACCATCACCAAGTCGATGCTGGAGAGCCTCGACTACAAGGTCGACGTCGCCCACCACGGCGAGGAAGCGCTCGCGCTCTACCGGCGCTACCACGCCGTCAACCGCCCCTACGATGTGGTGCTGCTCGATCTCACCATCGTCGGCGGCATGGGCGGTGAGGAAACCTTCAAAAAACTCCAGGAAATCGATCCCGACGTCCGCGCCATCGTTTCGAGTGGCTACGACAACGACGAGATGGCCCGCCACTTTCTGGAAACGGGTTTCTGCGGCTACCTCACCAAACCGTATCGCGTCGGCGAACTCGGCAAGATGCTCAAAACCGTGCTCGGGAGCTGACGGTTCCGCCGCAGCTCCTCGTTTTCATCAACGCGCTGTCGGAACTCCGCCTCGCCAGCCCTGCTTCATCCCGCCCGTTTTTTGGTCAAATGATGCTGTGGCCACGGGAAATGTAGGGGCTGACCTCGTGTCAGCCCGCGGAGGAGTAGGTTTCAGAATGAAACGGCTGACGCCCAGCGGGTCGACACCAGGTCGCTCCCTACGACACGACGGCCATAGCTTTTGGGAAGCGCTCCAACCTAACGCAGTTTAACCACAGCGCAGAGTAGGAATCAGCCCAATCCGTCATAGCCAAATTCACCCGCTGGGTGGGCATCCGCGGCGTCGTGGCGATTTCCTTACCGCCTTTCTTTGCGAGCTTTGCGGCCTTCGCGATCTTTGCGTTAAATATCAACCGCGGAACATAGGCCTACGCCTTCTCCGCCCGGTCACCACCAGGCGCTGCATGCCGGCCCGCCCCCGCCTCGACTACAGATTCCACCACATCGTCGGCGCGTCACGTCGCGTCACCAAAAATTCGACACGTCCGTCTCCATCAAGATCGGTCGCCGCCGCATCCCGCACCTCGCCGGGAATCACGACACCGCTTTCCGCCCACGGCACGAAACGAAAGCCTCCCGCTCCGTCACCGCGCCATAATCCGCTCAATCCGCCGTCGAACCGACCGATGCGCGGCACCGGGGAAAAGTCATTTTGCCCCAGCAGCAAATCAAGATGACCGTCCCCGTCCGCATCGGCCGCCACCATGGCACCGACCGGCGCAAACTGCGCTTCGACCGACAACGGCTGAAACCGCCAACCTCCTTCCCGCTGGCTCAACCACACCCCGCTGCGAAATTCGGTTGCTTCCCAACGGGTCGCCGCGGCCACCCGCTCCGCGCCCAGCACCGTCGCCAGATCCGCGTTCGCGTAGCTGTCGTGACTGCGCCACGTCCGCCCCACCGCCGGCAGGGCCGCGCCGAGATCCCGCAACGCGGCCCGCGGCCAAAGGCGCCCGTCGGCCCATTCCGTTTCGATCAGACTCGGTCCGCGTCGTCCGCCGAAATTCCCATGGAGCAACACCACCGGCCGCGCCGGGGAAGCCGCGTAGGCGGTATTCAATCCGACGTTTCCCGCCGCCACGTCGGGCCGGCCGTCACCGTTGAAATCCGCCACCGCCAGCGAACGCCACCATCCCGTTCCCGCCGCCGCAAATCCCCACGGCTCCGTCATCGCCCGAAACCCGCGGCCGGCCTCGTTGCGCCACACCTGAATCCCTCCCCATTCCACCGCCAACACGAGGTCCGTCCAGCCGTCCGCATCGAGATCCGCCGCCGCCATCGCCGTCACCAGGCCCGGTCGCCGCAGTGCTTCCGGCAACGCCACACTGTGGTCGACCAGCGTGCCGCCCGCGTTGCGCCACCAGGCCACGTCACCGGATTCTGGATACCGCCCCGGCTGCAGCCGGCCACCCAGTATCACGTCCGGCCGGCCGTCCCGGTCGAAGTCCGCCGACACCACCGCGCCGGTGCTTCCGGTCCAGACCGGCAACGCGTCCTGCGCCGGCGCGAACCCCTTGCCCCCGTTGCGCCAGAGTCGGACCTGATAAGCCGGCGCCCCCCGCGGCGCCGCCACGCCCCCCTTGGTCACCAGCAGATCCAAATCGCCGTCGCCGTCGAAATCGAACAACTGCAACGGCCCGTCGTTAACGCCCGCCTCCTCCGGCGCCCGCGGCAATGCCATCGTCACAAAACCGGCCCCTTCCCGATTGAACAATACCCGCACGGGCGTTGCGCCCGAACCGCCGAGCACCACGTCGGCCCGACCGTCGCCGTCGATGTCACCCACCGCGAGACGCGGACCGACTCCGTTATGCCGGAACGGCAGTAGCGGCTGGGTCGCAGTTTCCACAATCACCGGATCGTTCAGCGTCAGCGCCAGTCCCGACTCCGCCGCATGATCCTGAAACTGCGGCAGCACCAAATCCCTCATCCTGTTCGCGATCTGGTGAGCGGGTTCCGTGAACGTGTAGGCGAACCCCGCCGGCACATCGGCGAACGTCTGCGCCAGGGCTCCCGTCCAGCGTATCTCCAATTCCTTCACCACGGTTGCCTCGCCGAGACCGAAGTGCAGGACCGGTTCGCTGCCGCCAAGGTAACCGCGGGCACCGGTCAGCGTTCGCACCTGCCGTCCCGACTCGGTCACCACGGTCACCACCGCCCCCAGTCCGAGGCGGTTCGTGCGGCTGCCGCGCAGGGCGATCATGATGCGGTTGCCCGTGGTCGAATCGTTGCGCAACAGTGTCAGGTTGTCCTCGAAATTTGAATACACCAGGTCGAGATCACCATCGCCGTCGAAGTCGGCTGTGGCCGATCCGAAGCTCACTCCCGCATCATCCAGCCCCCACCGTGAACCAACTTCCTCAAAGGTCAGGTCGCCGCGGTTGCGATAGGCCAGGTTGGGTTCGTCGAAACAGGGCGAATCCTTCATCAGGCGAATGCGCGCCGCCGGCGATTCGGTGACCATGGAGCGCGCCAGCAGGTCGGCGTTGTGCAATTCCCGCACCATGCCCGTCGTCACATGCAGATCGAGCCAGCCGTCGTTGTCGAAGTCCGCGAAACGCGGCGACCAGGTCCAGTCCGTCGCCGCCACTCCGGCCAGGTGCGCAATCTCGGCCATGCGACCGGCTCCAGTATTCAGGTAAAGCGCGTTGCGCAGATAC
>CBINJL010000499.1:0-3103 GCA_966250925.1 uncultured Opitutus sp.
ACGGTCATTGGTCGCAGCGGGATAACTTTCTTTCCGTGCCGACGGATTGTCCGCAGCGCGATGAGCGTCTTGGCTGGATGGGCGACGCGCAGGTCTTCATGCGCACCGCCGCCTGCAATGCCGATGTGGCGGCGTTCTTCACCAAGTGGATGCAGGACGTCATCGATGCGCAGACGCCGGACGGGCTGTTTCCCGACGTCGCGCCCCGCATTCCGGAACACATCAATTTTGTCGGCCTCGACGATCTCTGCGGCGGCGCCGGGTGGGCCGATGCCGGGGTGATCGTGCCGTGGACGATGTGGCGGGTTTATGGCGACACGCGCATCGCTGAGCGAAGCTGGGCGGCGATGACCGCGTGGCTCGACTATCTCGAACGCACGAATCCTGATCACCTGCGCACCCGCGATCTGCGCAACAACTACGGCGACTGGTTGTGCATTCCCACTGACACCAGTTTTCGCACCCATTCGCCGATGAAGAACCTACTCGCCACCGCCTACTGGGCGAGCGATGCGGCGAAAGTGGCGGAGCTGGCGCGGGCTCTCGGACGCGACGACGACGCGGCGCGCTTTGGCGCGATGGTCGACGCGGTGCGGGCGGCGTTCCAACGTGAGTTTTGCGCGTCCACCGGCGCGGGCCGACTGACGGTGGAAACGCAGACAGCGTATCTGCTCGCGCTGGCGTTTGACTTGTTGCCGCACGAGCAACGCGCAGCCGCGGCGGAGCGGTTGGTGGAACTCATTCGCGACAATGACGGCCACCTCAGCACCGGGTTTATCGGGATCAGTTTTCTCAATCCGATTTTGACCGAAACCGGCCACGCCGATGTCGCTTACCAGCTACTGCTGCAGGACACGTATCCGTCCTGGTTATACCCGATCAAACACGGCGCCACCACCATCTGGGAGCGTTGGAACGGTTGGACGCATGAGGACGGATTTTTTAATCCGCACATGAATTCGTTCA
Organism: uncultured Opitutus sp.; assembly: GCA_966250925.1. Taxonomy (GTDB): domain Bacteria; phylum Verrucomicrobiota; class Verrucomicrobiia; order Opitutales; family Opitutaceae; genus Actomonas. The sequence continues at coordinate 967 of CBINJL010000499.1, forward strand.
ACCACTACTCGCTCGGTTCGGTGGGGGAGTGGTTGTTTCGTCACGTCGCCGGGATCGAACTCGATCCGGCGTTTCCCGGCTACGAACGTTTCGTGCTGAAACCGCATCTCGGCGCCGGACTCGATTGGGCGCGCGCCACCCAGGGCACGATGCACGGCACGATCGCGAGTCACTGGCGGCGCGACGGCGATCGCCTGACCTGGATGGTGACGATTCCGCCCAACACGACGGCGACGGTGCATATTCCGACCCATGAGCCGGCGTCGGTTGAAACCGACGACCTTGCCATCGACGGCGCCGACGCGGACTTCGTGCGCTGCACTGCGGCGGCCGGCACGTATCGGTTTTCCAGTATTGTTGCTTTGCCCGTCGGCCGCGCGTTCGGCCGCTAACCTGCCTCTGCCATGAATCGAAGCCTTGCCCTCGCGCTGCTCGCTTTTACCTCCGCCGCCCACGCCGGTGAAAACTCCCTGATCGACACCACGCGTTCGCCGCACGTGCAGTTTTATCTGCCCGATCTCGATGATGTGACGTGGAACGGCGGTCTGCTGGGCGACCGCTTCGACGTGTGCCGCGACGTGATGATTCCACACATGGAAACGATCTTCCGCGACCCGCACGAAAGCCATGCCTGGGACAACTTCCTCATGGCGGCCGGACTCGGCGAAGGTCGCGGTGACGGCAAGCCGCACGGCCCGTCCTTCAACGACGGCGACTTCCTGAAATGGTTCGAAGCGCTGGCCCAGGTTTATGCGGTCACGAAGGATCCGCGGATCGATGCGCACATGGATGAGATGATCGCGGTCATTGCGAAGGCGCAGCGCGAGGATGGTTATCTGCACACGCACAAGATCGTGCCGCAGCGTCGCGGCGAAACCGGCACGAAGGCGGCGGAGTTCGAAGACCGCGAACACTTCGAAACCTACAACATGGGCCATCTCATCACGACGGCCTGCATCCATCACCGCGCCACCGGCAAAACCAATCTGCTGGAACTCGCAATCAAGGCCGCCGACTACATCGACAAGCTTTGCCGCGAAGTGCCGGAGGATCTCGCCCGCAACGCGATCTGTCCGTCTCACTACATGGGCGTGATCGAACTTTACCGCCTCACCCGCGAGCCGCGTTATCTGCGGCTGGCCGAGCAGTTGATCGAGATTCGTAGTCTTGTGCCGCCGGAAATCGGCAGTGATCACAACCAGGACCGCGTGCCGTTCCGCGAGATGACGGAGGCGGTGGGCCACGCCGTGCGCGCCAATTATCTTTATGCCGGAGTCGCCGACATCGTGGCGGAAAACGGCGATGATTCGCTGCTCGAAGTGCTGGAGAAAATCGACGCCGACGTCGCGTCGCAAAAACTCTACGTCACGAGCATGACCGGCGCGCTCTACGACGGTGCCTCGCCCGACGGCTCGACCAAGCATGGTTCGATCAAACTCGTCCATCAGGCCTACGGCCGCGATTACCAGTTGCCCAATCTCACCGCCTACAACGAAACCTGCGCGACCATCGGCTACGGCATGTGGATGTGGCGCCAGTTCATGGTCACGGGCGACGCGCAGGACGCCGATCTTTTCGAACAGACGCTCTACAACGGCATCCTCCCGGGGATCAGCCTCGAAGGAAAACATTACTTCTACGTGAACCCGCTGCGGAAGTCGCACGACTTTGACTGGCCGCTGCGCTGGTCGCGCACCCGCACGCCCAACATCAAGTCGTCCTTCTGCTGTCCGCCCAACGTCGTGCGCACCATCGCCGAAGCGCACAACTACGTGTATTCACTTTCCGATGACACCGTGTGGGTGAACCTTTACGCCGCCAGCACGCTCGACACCGCCTGGACCGACGGCACCCGGATCAAGCTGCGGCAGGAGACGGAGTATCCGTGGAATGGTCGCATCAAGCTGGTGGTCGAGTCCGTGCCGGATGACGAGGTCACGATCAAGCTGCGCATTCCCGCCTGGGTGAAACCCGAAGCCGCGGGAGTAAAGATCAACGGTTTCGGTGTGCTCGCCGCCTTCGAGCCGGGCACTTACGCCGAGCTGACACGGGACTGGAAGGCGGGCGACACGATCGAACTGGATTTCGACTTTGCGCCGGTGCTGCTGGAGGCGAATCCCCTGGTGGAGGAAGCCCG
>CBINJL010000500.1:0-3102 GCA_966250925.1 uncultured Opitutus sp.
GGCCCAGGCCGGTGATGGCGCGGACTTCCTTGATGACGGCGATCTTGTTGCCGCCAGCATCGGTCAGGACAACGTCGAACTCGGTCTTTTCCTCGGCGGGAGCAGCAGCGGCGCCAGCGGCGGGAGCAGCGGCCACGGCCACGGGAGCAGCGGCGGAAACGCCCCACTTCTCTTCGAGGTCCTTGACGAGACCGGCGATTTCGAGAACCGACTGGCCGGAAAGCCATTCGATGACTTGGTCTTTGGTGATGTCGCTCATGATATGATCTTCTGCTTCCAAATAGCGGCCTCAAACCGGAGGCGCGTTTAAGAGACGTATCCCCTATTCAGATGCGGTTGATTTATTTGGGCTTTCATCAGGCGCGCCGAGTGCGGTGACCGGCGCGCTGTTGAAAAGGGTTGTAAACGATTACGGGTTGACGGAACGGGACGGTGAAGGAGCTCAGCTCTCGCCGCCTTCGGCGCGGACCTTGGCCTGCAGCACGTTGGCGAGGCTTTGGGCCGGGGCGTTGAGCAGGCGCACGAACATGGTGCCGGGCTGGTTGAGCAAGCCGAGCAACTGGCCGCGCAGCGCGTCGAGGGACGGCAGTTCGGCGAGGGCTTGGACTTCGGCGGCGGTGATGAGTTTGTCGCCGAGGACGGCGGACTTCACTTCGCCCTTCTTCTTGTCCTTGATGAACTCGGTGATGGCCTTGGCCGCACCGGGGGAATTGTTGCCGCCGACGATGATGGCGGTCGGGCCGGCCAGCGCTTCGTCGATCTCCGGCAGGCCGAGCGCCTGGGCGGCGACCTTGAGGGAGCTGTTCTTGACGACGTGGAACTCGGCGCCGTGTTCAGCGAGCTTGCCGCGCAGTTGGGCAGTCTCTTCGACAGTGATGCCGGTGTAGTTCGTCAGGATGACGTAGTCGGACTTCTTGAGGTGGTTCTCGACCTCCTCGATCAGGTATTTCTTTTCGACTCTCATGTCCGGTCCTTAGAATTGGTTGTATTCGGTGGCGGCGAGGCGAACGCCCGGGCTCATGGAAGCCGACAGGGAAACGTTCTTGATGTAGGCGCCCTTGATGACGGAGGGACGGGCCTTGGCCACGGCCTCGATGACAGCCTTGGCGTTCTCGACGATCTGCTCGTTGCTGAACGAACGCTTGCCGATGCCGACGCCGATGTTGGCGGTCTTGTCCATCTTGAACTCGACGCGACCGGCCTTGACGGCCTTGACGGCGCTGGCGATGTCGTCGGTGACGGTGCCGCTCTTGGGATTCGGCATGAGGCCCTTCGGGCCGAGCACGCGGGCGAGGGTGCGGACGGACTTCATGGCGTCGGGCGTCGCGATGGCGACGTCGAAGTCGAGCCAGCCTTCCTGGATCTTCTTCATGACATCGTCGAGACCGGCGTGGTCGGCGCCCGCGGCGATGGCGGCGTCGGCGTTGTCGGTGAAGACGATCACGCGGACCTTCTTGCCGGTGCCATGGGGCAGCGGCGTGGTGCCGCGCACCATCTGGTCACCCTGGGTCGGGTCGACGGTGAGACGGAAGGACAATTCGACCGTCTCGTCGAACTTGGCCTTGGGGAACTTCGCCAACGCCGCGACGGCATCGGCGAGGGCAAACTCCTGGTTCAAGTTGGAACTCGAAACGGCGGAGCGGTAGCGCTTGCTGTGTTTTTGCATTGATGACTCCTGGTGGTGCGAGCGTCCCGGAGAGGGACTCCCACGGTGAGTTGGATTATACGGAGAAAACGGTCGGAAGCGATCAGTCGACCACTTCGAGGCCCATGTTGCGGGCGGTGCCGGCAATGATCTTGATACCGGCGTCAACATCCTTGGCGTTGAGGTCGGCCTTCTTGATTTCGTAGATTTCGGCGAGTTGCTTGCGGGTGACCTTGCCGACCTTGTCGAGGTTGGGCTTGGCGGAACCGGAAGCGATGTTGGCGGCCTTCTTGAGCAGCACCGCGGCGGGCGGCGACTTGAGGGTGAAGGTGAAGGACTTGTCGGAATAGACCGTGATGACGACCGGCAGGATCATGCCGTTCTGGTCCTTGGTCTTGGCGTTGAACTCCTTACAGAACGCCATGATGTTGACGCCCTGCGCACCGAGCGCGGGACCAACGGGCGGCGACGGGTTGGCGGCGCCGGCGGGGAGTTGGAGGCGGATGTAGCCTTGAATCTTCTTAGCCATGGAAAACGATGAATTGGCGGGTGTTTAGTGACGTATGTGGGACTTGCTGAACGTCGGCGGTGAGAAAGAGGCGTCGCGTCACTCGGTGATGCGTTCCACCTGCCAGTATTCGAGCTCGACCGGGGTGAACCGGCCGAAAATGGAAACGGAGATCTTGAGCTTGCCGCGCTCGGGATCGATCTCGTCGATGCGGCCGGTGAGGTTGGCGAAGGCACCGTCGGTGATCTTGACGTTCTCGCCCACGTCGTAGGCGACCTTCGGCACTTCCTTGCCACTGGCGGCCTCAATGCGGGCGCGGATCTCGTCAACCTCGGCCTGGCGCAGGGCGGCCGGGTTTTCACCGCCGACAAAGCCGATCACGCCGGTGGTTTCCTTGACGAAATACCAGGGCTTGTTGATCAGCTTCTTGTCCTCACCGTAGAGGCGCATGTTGATGAACACATAACCCGGATACAGCTTGCGGGTCTTGGTGCTCTTCTTGCCATTCTTGACCTCGGAAACGACCTCGGTCGGGAGCAGCACTTCAAAGATGTAGTCGTCGAGTTCCTCCGCCTTTTTGAACTTCTCGATATACGTCTTCACCTTGCCCTCCTGGCCGGAGAGGGTGTGCAGCGCAAACCACTGGGCGCTGGCGGGAACGGTGCTGGTGGATTCAGACATGGTGCTCAGCTCACCCACGAGGTGAGGAGGTCGACGACTTGATACAGCGCAAAATCGCTGATGCTGGTGAAAACGCCCAGGATGACCGCGGCAATGATCACCACGATGGTGGAATCGCGGAGTTCGGTGCGAGTCGGCCAAGAGGCCTTCTGGAGCTCGCCAATCATCTCGCCGACGAAGATGCGGGTGCTGCGGAACGGGTTTTTCATCAGAGGAAAGTGGCAGGCGCGGAGGGAATCGAACCCCCAACCAACGGTTTTGGAGACCG
>CBINJL010000501.1:0-3099 GCA_966250925.1 uncultured Opitutus sp.
TTTTTCAATGGGGCGAGCGCACCGCCATCGCCTCGAACGGCCGACTTTACGATCTGCTGCTTTCCGAAGACCGCCGCCACCATCTCTTCGTCGAGGTGCAGGACCCGCCTGCCAATGGCGCGTGGGCGGTCACTGCCAACGATCGCCACCTGCTGGTCGGCAACAACGACGGCGTGTTTGAACGTTCCGACGCTGGCTTTCGCAAGATCGATGGCATGCCCGGCGCCAGTCGTCTGTTTCTCCCTGAGGAGAATCTTTGCATCGTGATCAACAGCCAGGAAATCGCCGCCATGCGCTGGCAGGACGGCATCTGGCGTGAATGTGCCGGACGGCTACCCGGGGTCGGATTTCCGTCCATCGCCCACGCGATCGATGAATCCATGTGGCTCGAACTCGGACTCGATCGCGCCGCACGCATCTGGTTTTCCGACGGCGAGCTGCATTGCCAGATCTTCGAGGATTTTCCCTGGGACGAACCCGTTTGGGTCAATATCGGCTCGCTGCACGACCGCGTCGTCCTCAGCGGTCCCGGCAACAACCGGCTCTATGTCGACAAGCGCACCGGCGACTTTCTCCCTGCGCCCGGCGCGGTTGAAACTGCGCTCGATCGTGCGCCGGTCACAATCCTGCGCATGGTGGAGGACGAAAACGGCGTCATCTGGGTCACGCATCCCAACGGCATCATCACGCTGCATCCCTTGCCCGGCGACGAGGGGTATCAGATCGACACGGAATCCCTCGCCGGCATTCGCGATCTTTATCCGGTCATCACGCTGCTCAACCAGCGCCATGCCTGGATCTCCACCGAGTCCGCGCTCTACCACGTGGCGCAGGATTTTTCCCCGCATCATCCGCCCCACGCGCAACCGTTTCTGGTTTCGATTCAGGACGGCAAGACCGACGAAGTGCTGTTCTCCGCCGCCCATCCCGCCTCCGTCCTGCCTGCACTGCCCTACTCGCGCAACCATCTCGTGTTTCGCTTCTTTTCCGGCAGCTACCACGCCCGGCGCGATCCCGTCTATGAGTTCTCGATGCAAAACGGCGCCAACACCTGGAGCGTGCCCAGCGCCGGTTCGCAGCTCACCCTGCCCCAGTTGGAGGAAGGCGACTATCGTCTGACCGCCCGGCTCCGCCAGGGCGACGCGCTCGTCGGCGAACCCGTCGTCACCACATTCTCGATACGACCGCCGTGGTTCCGCGCCCCCCTCGCCTACGTCGCCTACTGGAGCTCGGGACTGCTGGCCTGTTTCGCGGTCGGGGCCTGGGCTCTCGGCCGCGCCCGACGCAAACAGGACTTTCTCGAAAAACTCGTGCGCGAACGCACCGATGAACTGCGGGCCACCCTGGCAAAACTCACCGAGGAGGCGCGCACTTCCGCCACGCTCGCCGAACGCAACCGACTCGCCGGTGAGATTCACGACAGTCTTCAGCAGGGGCTCAGCGGTCTCGCCCTTCACCTCGACAGCACACTGCAGAATCATCGGCTCGACACGCCCATCCGCGACCGGCTCGCCGTCGCCCGCCGCATGGTCGCCTTCACCCGCCAGGAGGTGCAGCAGGCGGTCTGGGATCTCGAATCTCCGCTGCTGCAGGACGGCGATCTCGCCACCGCCCTGAGTCACCTCGCCGACCTCACCGGCACCGGTGCCACCCGCATCGAGGTGGAATGCCGCGGCGACGCCACCACCTTGTCCTCCACCAGCCAGCATCACCTGTTGCGCATCGCTCAGGAAGCCATGACCAACGCCGTGCGGCACAGCGGCGCCGACCACGTGCGGGTGACGTTGGATTTCGACGCCGACTCGGCCCGCCTCTCCGTCCGCGACGACGGACACGGCTTCGTGCCGGAGGACGTGTTGACCGGCGGACTCGGCCACTTCGGCCTGCGCGGGCTTCGCGCGCGCGCCCAGAAAATCCACGGCGAACTGACCGTTCGCAGTCGCCCCGGCGAGGGCACCTGCGTCAGCATCGTCGTGCCACTGCAACGCCCCGACTCCGACTCTCTCTCGTCCTCATGAATCAGAACAAAATCAGAATCCTGCTCGTCGACGACCACATCGTGCTGCGCATGGGTCTCGCCATGGCGGCCAACGACGCGCCCGACATGCAGGTTGTCGGCGAAGCGGAAAACGGCGAGGACGCGGTCAAGGTCTACCGCGCCTGCCAACCCGATGTCGTGGTGATGGATCTGCGCATGCCCAAGCACGACGGCCTCGAAACCATCCAGTTGCTGCGGGAGGAATTTGGCAGCCCGAAGGTTCTCGTCTTCAGCAACTACGCCAGTGGTGACGAGGCCCTGCGTGCGTTCCAGGCCGGCGCCCTCGGGTTCGTGGTCAAGGACATGCCGCTCGAACGTCTGCTCGACGGCATTCGCCGGGTGCACGAAGGCGAACAGTTCATCCCGCCTGAAGTCGCCGCGCGCATGAGCCGCCGCGTCGTTTCGCAACTCTCCAAGCGCGAATTCGAAGTCCTCTCGTTCGTGGCCAAAGGCCTTTCGAACAAGGAAATCGCTGCGGAGCTCAATCTGGTCGAAGGCACGGTGAAAGTGCATCTCACCAACATCCTGTCCAAGCTGCAGGTCTCCGACCGCACCCAGGCCATCCTCGCCGCCATCAAGCGCGGCATCATCAACGTGGAGTGAGTCGCTTCACGCCGCGTTGTTCAGGCCACCTTGCGCCTGAATTTCGAACTCGCGAACGAACCGCTCGGTAGGATCGTCGCTCGCCGACGACCGCGGCTACCGTGCCACTCCACCGACCACTCCACCGACGGCATTCGCAAGCGAACGCCCTACGCCGCAGCGCGCGATAGGGTCGTCGCTCGCCGACGACCGTGTTGTCGAGGCGCGGTGCGGACTGAACCAAAATACCGCAGTTGCAGCAACGATTGCACAAAAACCACAGCGCGACAATCAGCCCAATCCGTCATATCCGAATTCACCCGCGGGGTGAGCATCGGTGGAGTTGTTGCCATCTCGCTACTGCCTTTCTTTGCGCGCTTTGCGTTTCTTTGTGCGCTTTGCGTTAAAATAAACTGCGGAATACAGACTGAAGACAATTCACCACGCGTAACCTGTTTCCGGATACGCCGGCGTTTCCC
>CBINJL010000502.1:0-3095 GCA_966250925.1 uncultured Opitutus sp.
GGTGCCCCAATTCGATCCCGCCCAACTCGCCGCCTGGACCGACGGTCAATGGACCGCGTTGCCCGCCGCGCCTGCCTGCGGATTTGCGATCGATACGCGCCGGATCAAGCCGGGCGAAATCTTTGTGGCGTTGCGCACCGATCAGCGCGACGGCCACGACTACCTGCAGGCCGCGGCGGATGCCGGCGCGAGTGGGGCGTTGGTCGCGATGGTGCGTCCCGAGATCGCATTGCCGCAACTGGTGGTGGCCGATCCGCTGCTCGCGTTTCAAACCGTCGCCCGCGAACATCGCCGCAGCTTTGCCGGACCGGTCGCGGGCATCACCGGCAGCGCCGGCAAGACCTCGACCAAGGACCTGCTCGCGCGACTGCTCGGCGACCGGGTGCTGGCGACGGAAGGCAATCTCAACAATCATCTCGGCGTGCCGCTCACGCTCACCCGGCTCGACCCGACGCGGCATGAGTTTGCCGTGATCGAGGCCGGCATCAGCGGCCCGGGTGAAATGGCGCCGCTTGCGCGCATGATCGCACCTGATGTCGCGGTGGTGACGCTGGTCGACCACGCGCACACACGCGACCTCGGCGATCTCGCCGGCGTGGCGCGGGAAAAGGCGCAACTCCCGGCGGCGGTCAAACGGGATGGCCTGGTGCTGTTGCCGCGTTCGGTGGCGGAGTTGGATGCGTTTCGCAATCTGCCGGTGCGACGCCTCACCGTGGAGAGGGCAGACGTGCTGCAGCCCGCGGCCGTGCCCGCCAACACGATCTATTTCACCGTCACGCATCGCGCGGAGGAAACGGCGGTTGCAGTCGTGCATCCGATGGAGTCGCCGACGCCCGAACTGTATGCCTTTCGCCGGGTCAGTGACGGCATGACTCAGAACGCGGTGCTGGCGATCTGCGTCGCTCGTTGGTTGGGAGTGGCGCCGGATTTGATTCGCGCGCGTCTCGCCGGATGGGGCGCGGCGGCGTTGCGTGGTGAAGTGCGTGAAGCGGACGGACGGCTGGTGTATCTCGATTGCTACAACGCCAATCCGGCGTCGATGGCGGATGCGTTGCAGGCGTTTCATCAACGCACCGCCGACGGTGCGGCGGCCCGTCTGTTTGTGCTCGGCGGCATGGAGGAACTCGGTGCGGTGAGCGACGCGAAGCATCGGGCGCTGGGCGAATCGCTGCCGCTGCGGGCCGAGGATCGCGTGTGGGTGATCGGGACCGGCGCGCAAGCGGTGCGGGCGGGCGCCGTGGCCGCCGGCGCGAGTCCGGCGCAGATCGAAATTTTGACCGACATTGCTGGAGTAGAGTCACGGGTCAGCGCCTGGCGCGGACCGGTATTCATCAAGGGCAGCCGGCGTTACCGGCTCGAAACTCTCGTCCCGGAAGGAGCGGTCGCCGCGCACTGAGCCATGCTGTCCTACCTCGCTGAATACGAACACATCTGGGGCCCGTTGCGGGTGCTGCGTTACATCACGCTGCGCACGCTGCTGGCGGCGGGCACCGCCACGATCGTCGGCTTCGTGCTCGGCCCGTGGCTGATCGCGAAACTGCGGCGACTGAAGTTCGGCCAGCACTACGACGACGATCGCACCGGTGAATTGGCGACGCGTTTCGACAAGAAGAACACGCCGACGATGGGCGGGCTGTTGATCTTTTTTGCGGTGGCGACGAGCACGCTGCTTTGGGCGACGCCCAACATCTGGGTGATGACCTCGCTGTTCGTGTATGCAGCGCTGACCGCGGTGGGATTTCGGGACGATTACCTGAAGGCGGTGAAGAAGAACCGCGACGGCATTTCCTCGCGCGAGAAGATCGTGTGGCAGACATCGGTCACCGCGATCACGCTGCTGTTGCTGGCCACCAATCCGACCAGTGCGGAAAACATCCGCGAACTTTGGGCGCCGTTTTTCAAGGAACCGATCTTCGTCTTCGCCGGCGCACTCGGCCTGGTGGCGTTGTTTGTGATGATGTTTTTCTGGGTGGTCGGGTTTAGCAACGCGATCAACCTGACCGACGGTTTGGACGGCCTCGCCATCGGCTGCACCATCACCGTCGCGCTGGTTTACGGCATCATGGCGTATGCGGCGGGCAACGCGCGCATCGGCGATTATCTGCTCATCGGCTACGTGCCCGGGGTGGGCGAACTCGCGGTGATCTGCGGCGCCCTCGTCGGCGCCGGCATGGCGTTTCTCTGGTATAACTCACATCCGGCGGAAGTCTTCATGGGCGATACCGGTTCGCTCGCGCTCGGCGGGTTGATCGGCGTGATCGCGTTCATGGTGCAGCAACCGCTCACGCTCGTGCTAGTCGGCGGCGTGTTCGTGGTCGAGGCCGTGTCGGTCATCATCCAGGTCGGCTATTTTAAACACACCAAACGGCTCTACGGCGAAGGCCGACGGTTCTTCCGCATGGCGCCGATCCACCATCATTTCCAGAAGCTCGGCTGGCCGGAGACCAAGGTCGTGCTGCGTTTCTGGATCATCTCGCTCATGTGCGCGCTCGCCGGTCTGGGCACGCTCAAGCTGCGCTGAATTTTTCATGATCAATCCGCCGTCATTTCTGAAACCGTTGCTGGCCGCACCTGTTGCCGTTCTAGGCGCGGGTGTGAGCGGTCGGGCCGCGGCGGAATTGGTCGCGCGATTGGGCGGGGTGGCGACGATCTACGACGAACGGGGCGGGGCGGAGGTGCAGCCCGGTTTCCGGGTCGGCGCGCATAAACTCGTCCTCGTTTCGCCCGGCTTTGCGCCGAACCATCCGTGGGTGCTGGAGTCGCGCGCGGCGGGCGCGGTGTGTCTGACCGAGATCGATTTCGCGTCGCTGTTCTGGCGCGGCGCGGTCGTTGCGATCACGGGGACCAACGGCAAGACCACGTTGACCGAATTTCTGACCTACGCACTCAACCGCGCGGGCGTCGATGCCTGGGCGGTCGGCAACATCGGCACGGCCTTCAGCCAAGTAGTGGTGGCTCGTGAAGGTGGCGCGCCGGATTCCGTGGCCGTGTGCGAGGTCAGCTCTTTTCAGGCGGAAATGCTGCGGCACTTCCGCGCCGATGCGGCGATCTGGACCAACTTCCTCGGCAAGGCGCCCATCCTCGAGGTCGCGCGG
>CBINJL010000503.1:0-3093 GCA_966250925.1 uncultured Opitutus sp.
TAGCGACGGCGGCGACCACGGCGTTGCTTGCGGCGCGGCTCTTGTCGCAACACTCGATCATGACGTCGCCCGTGCGCCAACGTGGTGTGCATGTGCCCGCGGAATTCGACGCGGATGTGTTTGCCCAGGTTAAAGTCGGCGCGGTGATGGAGCCGTGTCCGCGCACGGTTTTACCGCAGTTGACGGTGCGGGAACTGGCGGACCGGATCGGGGCGCACGATCCGGCGGTTTGCCATCACCAGGCTCTGGTGATCGCGTCGGAAACGGGACGTCCCGAAGGCATTATCACACGACGGGATGTCTTGGAGGCGTTGGCGGCGGGCGATGGGGAGCGGGCTTTGAGAGAAGTGGCGCGACAACCGCTGATCACGGCGTTTCCGGATGAGGAGTTGCAGACGGTGCTGGCGCGAATGGATCGCCATGGCATCGGCCGTCTGCCGGTGGTGTCGCGTGAAACGGGGCAGGACATGGTCGGGTATCTCGGGCGCAGCGCGATTTTATCGGCGCGACGTTTGCGCTGGCGCGACGAAAGCGAACGCGAACCGGGTTGGCTGGCGGGCAACGGCCGGCGTCCGGTGAACTGACCACCTCGCACGATCCAGATTTTTCACCATGAATCAAAACACAGTTATTACACGGTATCTTCCGATCATCGGCCGCCTCGGCCTCGCCATGGGCACCGGCCTGCTGATGCTGGCGTTGTTGTGATCCGGTCGGGATTTCCGACCGATCGGCTTCAGAACAACGAATAGATGAACGGCGCGGCTCCGGAGCCGCCGAGCACGATCAAGGCGCTGACAAACAGCAGCACCACAATGATCGGGGTGAGCCACCACTTTTTGTTGTGGCGGATGAAATCCCAAAACTCGGCCACCAAGCCGCGCTGTTTTTGTCGGGACGCTTCTTCAAAAGTAGGGCGAGGGGAACTCATGGGGCGCGTGGCTGATGACGACGCCGAAACCGTCGCGGGTCAAAGGTTCAGTATTGCTTGAGATAACTCGCGGCCGGGCGAGCCGGTGGACGCTGCCGCCAGTAGGTGGAGCGTTGCGGTTCGAAACGGCGTTGCAACGGATCGCGCCCGAGGAGCCGCATCAGCAGGCCAATCGGCATAAAGATGCCGAAATAGACGACAGCGAGAATGACGTGCGAAAGCACGAATCCGATCGGGAAGGTCGCGTAAACCGCGGCGAGATAAATGGGCCGGACTGCGCGTGGAGCGATCACCCCCAACAGGCCAACGCCGCCGCCCAGCCCCCAAAGCAGCAGTGACACGTTCGCGTAGCCGTGGCGGCGGGCCACAAATCCGAAGGTGGCGAGAAACACGAAGCCGAGCGCGGAGAAGAGACGGAGGTCCTTCGCAGACGGGTGGCGGTTGATCTTGATGAGAGCCATTTTTCAGAAGTCGGATGTCTTTGGGGTGTGAATCAATCGTTGCCGAAACGGGCGAGGTAGGCGGTCCGTTCGTCGATGGCGGAGTCGGGTTGTTCGTCCTTGAGGAAGAGGTGATTGTCGATGACCAGGGCGTCCATGCCTGTGGCCATGAAGCAGCGGTAGGCGTCGTCGGCGGTGCAGACGATGGGCTCACCGCGGATGTTGAAACTCGTGTTGACCAAAACCGGGCAGCCGGTGCGACGTTCGAAGCTGTCGAGCAGACGGTGGAGGCGCGGGGAACGTTGTGTATCCACGGTTTGGATGCGGGCGGAATAGTCGACATGCGTCACCGCCGGCAGCAGTGAACGCACGTCACGAACGCGGTCCAGTCCGTCGGATGGCGCGGTGACCTCGCGGCGATGGGCCGCGTTGATCGGCGCCACGATCAGCATGTAGGGGCTCTCGTCTTCCGGTCGCAGCGCAAAGTAATCGGAAGCGCGTTCGCGTTTGACGATGGGGGCGAACGGTCGGAACGACTCACGGAACTTGATCTTGAGATTCATGGTCGCCTGCATTTCGGGATCGCGGGGATCGCCGAGAATCGAGCGATTTCCGAGCGCGCGCGGACCAAATTCCATGGGGCCCTGCACCCACCCCACGACCTGTTTTTCCGCCAGCAGTTCGGCCACCCGAGCGCACAGGGCGGACTCGTCGGCGAAATGCGTGGCCACGGCGTCGCGACGTTTGATCAAGGCAGGGACGTCGCCGGGAGGCGGGCCGAGCAACGAACCGCGTTGGGCGTCGGGCACCGCCGGGGAGCGTGGCTTTTCCAGCAACTGATGCCAGACGAACCACGCCGCACCGAGGGCGCCGCCGGCGTCGCCGGCCGCAGGCTGGACCCAGAGGCGTTCGAACGGCGATTCGCGCAGCAGGCGACCGTTGGCGACACAGTTGAGGGCGACGCCGCCGGCGAGACAAAGATCAGGCAGGCCGGTGAGGGCGTGAAGATGCCGGGCCATGCGCAGCAGAATTTCCTCGGTCACCGCCTGAACGGATGCCGCCAGATCGAGTTCGCGTTGGGTGAGCGGAGCCTCGGCGGCGCGGGGTGGACCATCAAAAAGTCGGGCAAACTTTTCCGAGGTCATGGTGAGTCCCTGGCAATAGTTGAAGTAGCTCTGATCAAGCCGGAAGGAGCCGTCCTCACGCAGATCGAGCAATTTCTTGCGAATGAGGTCGGCGTAGCGTGGTTCACCATACGGAGCCAGGCCCATCAGTTTGTATTCGCCGGAATTGACCCGGAATCCGCAGAAGTAGGTAAAAGCTGAATACAGCAGGCCGAGCGAATGCGGGAAATGCAGCTCGTGGGTGAGTTCGATGCGATTACCGTGGCCGACGCCAAGACTGGCGGTGGCCCATTCACCGACGCCGTCGACAGTGAGAATCGCAGCATCCTGAAACGGTGACGGGAAAAACGCGCTGGCGGCGTGGGCCTGGTGGTGCTCGGGAAAGACGTAGGGGCGGTTATAGCCGCCGCGCAGTCCGCGATTCATTTCCCGCGGGAGCTGGAGTTTTTGATGAATCCACTGCGGCATCGCCTTGAGGAAGGAACGGAAGCCGGCAGGCGCCACGGCGAGGTAGGTTTCCAGCAGCCGTTCGAAGCGGAGAAACGGCTTTTCGTAAAACGCCACGTGGTCGAGATCGGCCGGGGAAATGCCGGCTGCG
>CBINJL010000504.1:0-3091 GCA_966250925.1 uncultured Opitutus sp.
TGGCCGTTCCGGTCTAACGCACGAAGCGACCAATCGCCTGTCGAGCGACGGCAACCGCAACCGCGACATCTTCATCCACGATCGTCGCACCAACGCGCTGCCCAATCCCGGCAACCGTCCCACGGTCGCGATCAGCAGTCCGGGCGACGGCACGTCGGTGACCGCCGGCGTGGAAATCACCGTCACGGCCGACGCCAGCGCGCCGGTCGGCTCGATCACCTCAGTGGAGTTTTTTGTCGGCAACACCAGTCTCGGCGTCGACACCGCGCCGCCCTACACCGCTGCCTGGCAGCCGAGCACGGCCGGTATCTACACCTTGTCCGCCCGCGCCATTGACAGCTTCAGCAACCAATCGCTCTCGACCAACGTGGTCGTCTCCGCCGTCGATGCTGCCGCCACCACTTCCGACGGTTATTATTCCGGCACGTATCAATCCGGATTCGAGCAGGGCAAGTTCACGATCCTGCGCACCGGCGACAGCAGCGCCCTCTTCATCGGCAGCAGCAACGACGGCACCGAGACCTACGTTTACGAAAACATCATCGTCGATGAAGACGGCATGTTTACGCTCAGCGTCGACGGCATCACGGAAGTTTCCGGTCAGTTCTACGAAACTGACGCCGGCCTCGGCAGCGTGGTGGTGCGGTTCGACGGCGAAGCCGCGCTGGCCATCGGTCTGGAGTCGGGCGCCACGTCGAACTACCGCGGCGCCACCGGCATCGTCTACGGCAACGCCGGCACTTCCGCCACCGCCGCACTCATGCTCGCGGTCGCGGCCGATGGCAAAGCCACGCTGCTGCTCGAAAACGGCGCCGCGCAGGATGTCGGTTTCGGCACCGTCGCCAGCACCGGCCGTTTCACCATCGCGACCAACGCCGGCGGCAGCGTCACCGGCACGCTTGATCCGGCGACGGGTTTCCTGACCGCCACGGCGTCGGGCACGATTTTCGGCGGCTCGGTCAACGGCGCGATCGGTTCGACCGGCTCCTCCGGCAACGGCGTGTTGCGCAATCTCTCCACCCGCGGTCTCATCGGCACGGGCGAGAAAATGCTCATCGCCGGTTTTGTGGTCGAGGGTTCGGCCAACAAGCAACTGCTCATCCGCGCGCTCGGTCCCGTGCTCGGCGCGGAGCCATTCAACGTGCCGGGCGTGATCGCGAATCCGCGACTCACGCTCTTCAATCAGGCCGGCACCCAACTTGCGACCAACGACGATTGGGGCACCGCCAGTGGCGTCGCGGCGGCGTCCGGCACCGCCGGTGCGTTTGCCTTGCCCGCCGGCAGTCTCGATGCCGCGCTCGTCGCGAACCTCGCGCCCGGCGCCTACACCGTGCAGATCGACGGCGTCGCCGGCGCCACCGGGGTGGGACTGGTTGAGATCTACGAAGTCGTCGAACCGCCGGTCTTTTCCGCGAACAAGATGATGAACGTCTCCACCCGCGGCGAAGTCGGCGGGAGCGGCGGAGAACTCATCGCCGGTCTCATCGTCAACGGCACCACTCCCAAGCGCGTGCTCATCCGGGCGGTCGGCCCGACGCTGACCGAACTCGGTGTCAACGGCGGCCTGGCTGATCCGGTGCTGCAGCTCGTGCGTCAGGACACCGGCGCGCTGGTGCGGGCCAACAACGATTGGTCGGTTGGCAACGACGCCACCGTCGTGGCGGAAGTCAGCGCGCGCATCGGCGCCTTCGCCCTCGCGGAAGGCAGCAAGGATGCCGTGTTGCTGCTCACGCTGCCGCCCGGCGCCTACACCGCGATGGTGTCCGGTGCCAATGGCGCCGCCGGTGTGGCCATCGTGGAAGTCTACGAAGTGCGCTGATCGTTTCGCTTGGCGCCGAGCGGCGACGGGCTCACACCCAGCCGCTCACGAAACCCTGCGCGGCCTTGATCGCGAACACGGCGAGATTCTTCGCTGCGTGCGAGGCGAAGCAGGGCAGCAGCGAACGCGTGCGGTTGGCGGGCAGGAAACGCACGGTGTAGAACCACAGTGAACTCACAAATACCGCCCCGGTGCTGAACCAGCCCTTGGCGGTGAACGACCACGTCCAGGCGCCGTTCTCCCATTGCCAGAGAAACGGATGCACGGCGGCGAACAGGAGGGAGGCGCCGATGATCGAACTCCACAGCACGAACCGCCCCTTGCGTTCCGGCGCGACGATGAAGCCGCGAAAAATGATTTCCTCCACCACGGCCGCGACGAGGGTGTAGCCGCCGAGCAGCACAGTCATTTCAGATTGTTCGGCGGTGAGGCCGAGTCGGATTTCCCCCCAGGTTTCAGCGGCGACGATCACGATGCCGCCGAGCGCCGCCACGACGATGAGGCTGGTCGGCGCCGACGTCGCGCCGGGCAGCGCGCCCGGATTTGGGGCGCCGCGCCGCTGGGCCTGGAAATCGTTCCACCAGAGTCGGCTCACGTAGAGGCCGACGCCAAACAGCACCAACAGGACAAGGGGCGAAGAAGTCATGGAAAATTGGATACGAGCCGGAGTGGGGTGCAGGCGATTGGCAACAGCCGCCTGACGTTTGTCGTGCGGGCGGTGGAGTCGAGCCGCGAACCGCGATGGCGGTCCGCCGTGATAAACACAGAACGTGGTATTCCGGACAAATGATTAGCCAAATTGCGGGTAAGCGTTTTCTTCTGAGCACTCCCATGAGCTCCGTCTCAACGTCGTCTCCGCAGCCTGTGCCGCTCGATTTTCCGTCGGTCTTTGCCCGGCTGGGTCCGCATGTCGCCGCCCTCGACGCCTGTTTGCGCGAACAGATTCAGGTCTTCGAACCGGAAGTGCGCGACATGGCCGACTACTGCATCGACACCTCGGGCAAACGCATCCGGCCGGCGCTGGTGTTTCTGAGCGGCTGGCGCGACGACGCGGTATCACCGGACCTGGTTAAAGTCGCCGCAGTGGTCGAGCTGGTGCATCTGGCGACGCTGGTGCACGACGACATCATGGATGAAGCGGCGTTGCGGCGCGGCCGGGATACGGCGGTGAAGTCGTTTGGCCCGGAAGCGGCGGTGCTGCTCTGCGACGCATTGTTCGCCCACGCGCTGCACCTGGCCGCGCAATTTCCCACCACGGCAGGGTGTTCGGCG
>CBINJL010000505.1:0-3089 GCA_966250925.1 uncultured Opitutus sp.
GACATGAATCACCACCGGGTCGTCCGGTCCGGCGCCCCAGCTTTGCCGCAACGTTTCGCTGCGCCGCGCCGGATTGAACAACGCCGTGTCGACACCGCGGGACAGAACGCCGAGGCGTTCAAAGCCCTCCGCCGCCAGCTCCGCCATCATCTGCCGTGTCGGCACCAGCGTGCCCGCGGTGCCGTTGTGAAAGCCGCGCATCCAGGCCAGCGCGAGCGAGCGCAGCGGGCTCACCCCATAATGCGATCCGTATTGATGAAAGTTGGTGTGATAACTCGACAGCACCGGCAGTCGCAGTGCCCGCGCCGCCCGCAACGCCGCCACCCCCAACGGCCCTTCCGTCGCCACATGCACGACGTCGGGACGCGTTGTCCGCCACTGGCGTTTGAGACGACCCGTTACCGGCAGTCCCATGCGCAGGCTGCGATAAAATGGGATGGGCAAACCGGGGACGACGCACTCGCCGTCCGGCGGCGAGGTGTCGCGCGCTTCCTTCAATTGCCGCGGCCGCACCACGTCGACCGTTTCGCCGTGAGCCCGCAGGCCCGCCACCAGCCGGCCCAGAGTCATGGCCACGCCATTGACCTCTGGCGGAAAGGTTTCGGTGACCAGGGCGATACGCACAGCCCCGTTCTCGCGGGCCGGCTCCGCACCGCAATCGAATTGTCGGCGCCGCCGTTACATTCCGGCAACAACCGCCACGATCAGGGCGCGGCCGGTGTCACGGAAGGCGTTACCGACGTGGCCGCCTCGGTTTCGATCTCTGCCTTTTTGACCTGCAGCAACACGACATCAAAAACCAGCGTCGCGCCGGGCGGAATGTTGCCGCTGCCGTAATCGCCGTAGCCCAGGTCGGGCGGAATGTGCAGGCGGATTTCGCCGCCTTCCCCGATGAGCTGCACGCCTTCCGTCCAACCCGGAATGACTTCGTCCAACCGCGTTTCGTAGGGCCCGCGCCCTTCCGTGCTGTCGAAGACGTTGCCGTTGAGCAGGGCTCCGGTGTAGTTGACCACTACCGTATCCGTCGGCGCAGGTTTGCGATCGGAGCCGGGCCGGATGATTTCATAGGCCAGACCCGACGGCAGAAACTGCACGCCTGCCTTGGTCTTCAACTCCTCCCAATACGTCGTCGAACGCGTTTCTTCGAGCGCACGCTCCTTGGCCATCTGCGCCTCGAAACGTCCCTGCACAAAGGCCGCGATCGCCGGGCCCGAAACCTGCAGATCAACCGCAGGGTCCTCGTCGCGTGCCGCCAGCGCGATGCCCCGCGCAACCGCCGCCACCTCATCCTCGCTGAGGGCGAGTTTACTCACGCCCGCGCGCATGCCAGTCATCCAGCCGAAAACCTCCAGCATCTGCGCCTCCGTCAGCACCGGCACTGGCTCGGGAGCGGGCACGGCCGGAGTCGAGGCGGGTGGTGTTTCCACCGTCTGAGCGACGGCCGGCACGGACGCGGTGAACAGCGCCGCAGCGGCGGAAAGGGAAATAAAAAGACGACGGGAATTCATGACGGACGAAATCAGTGCGTTCATTTTCCATCGACCAAACCGCGGCGCGACGGGAAAGGCCGAACCTGCGTCGCGCCCACGCGCGACGCAACCTCCGACTCCTCCCTTGTAAGCCCGCGCAAACTTCGGTTGTTTTCCGCCCCTCCCATGATCCCCGAACACTTTTGGACCAGCCAGGACGGCCAGATTCTCGCCGTGCGCCCTCGTGGCGACGATCAGCCCGTGTCGCTCACGCTTGCCTTCTGGCCCCGCAACCCCGCCGAATTTGAGTTTCTCCAGGCGCACATCGCCGACCTGAAGTTCAGCGAACGCAGCACCCTCGCCCGCATCGGCATCGAGATGCTCACCGACGGACCGGCGACCGTGGACGGCAACCGGATCATTCTCGAAGCCGAGGCTTTTATCTACGACCACAGTTTCCCGCATGCCACCTATTGGCGCAAACTGCTGCGCCTCGGCACGCCGGTCGGTCGCCTGTTCTACGCTCCGGCCGCGGCGAAGCTCACCACCGAGGAAATCTGGGACGCCGTCCGGGCCAACACGATCAAGTTGCCCAACACCATCTCCATCGATCGCGCGGGCCGCGTGTTTCTGACTCCCCATCATGTGCGTTACACGCTGAAGCCGGAGCTCGACCGCCCGACCTTCGAACGCCTCGTTGCCGGTCAGGCCGGGCGCACGCTGCTGGACAAGGTGCAGGTCCGCCACAACGCGTCGCCACTCATCATCGCGCCGCGTTCGGGCGTGCTCACCAGTTGCTCGATGTATTTGAAGGAGCACTACGTCGTGCTCAATCAGGGCGAGGGCAACTTCGGCATCCACACCAGCGCCATCCTGCTCGATCCGATCAAGACTTTCGGCACGAACATCATGCTGGAAATCTACAACCGCGGCGATCAGCCGGTGGTCAACCCAATGGTCTCGGTCGAAATCTTTCGCGCGCCCGAGCGGGACGGCTCGGTGGCCAAGGCGCTGGTTCAGAAACGCGAGCGGCTCATCACCGTCGCCCACGACACGTTTTCGTGCCTCGACGCGCGTCCGCCCCAGACCGGTGACAACACCCCCAAACCCCGCCTCCGCGTCGCCGTGCGCGGCCAGCACGCGACCATGGGCAACCCGTCGCTCTTTCTCCACACCGGCCCCACCGGCGCCGGACTGAAGGAAAAACTCGGCGAACTGGAGGAGGGCTGCGGCTACGCCACCCTGATTCAGGCGCTGGAAAACGCTCCGGCCAACGCCGACACCCTCGTCTGCCACCACTTCCCCAATCTGCCCGAACAGGTGGAAATGCTGGCCCGGATGCCCGACATCAAACTGCGCCGCGTGATCTTCCGCTCCGCCTCGCGATCGCAAGGATTCTTTCTTTCCCACAACGCCCACAGCCGCCTCGACACGTTCGATGCCCTCGGCATCGAGGTGTATTGGTATAACACCCAGCTCAACGACCTCTATCTCCACGCCTACAAGAAGTCGCACGGCTTCTTTATCCGCGAGGAGATGCAGCGGCGTTTTCAGGAATCAACCGTGCTCGCCTTCTACGGCAGCGCCGTCGGCCTCAACACGGAGCAGACCGGCCGCATC
>CBINJL010000506.1:0-3080 GCA_966250925.1 uncultured Opitutus sp.
GGCGTTCAACGAAGAAGCGGTGGTGCGGGCGGTGGCGGCGGCGCGCGTGCCGGTGATCTCGGCGGTCGGTCACGAAATCGATTTCACCCTATGCGACTTCGCCGCCGATGTGCGGGCGGAGACACCGAGCGGGGCAGCGGAACTGCTGTCATCGGCGTTTGCGGAATTAAACGAACGCGTGATCGAGACCGGCGAGCGACTGCGGGGGGCATTGACCGAAGTGGTGGAGACCGGTCGCGATCAGATCGAAACGCTGCGGGCACGGCTGCGGCTGCTGACTCCGCGTGGGCGGATCGAGCAAGGCTGGCTGCGCCGCGATGATCTCGCCAACCGGCTGGGCGCGGCGCTGCTGCGGGCCTACACCGCGAAACGGGTGCAGTTCGAACAGGCGCGGCGCGGGCTGGCGGAACGGACGCCGGCGCGCCGGATCGAGCTCGAGTCGCATCGCTTGCTCGCGTTGTGGAAACGGTTGCAGGCGGCGAGTCCACAATCGGTGCTCAATCGTGGTTTTGTGATCGTGCGCGACGCGCAGGGACAGCCGGTGCTGCGGCGCGGTGCGGTGAATGTCGGCGCGCGACTGGAGGCGGAATTTGCCGACGGCCGTTTGACGGTGCGGGCGGAGGAGTAGGGCGACGGTTTGTCAGGAACCGGTGGCGGGTGGGAGGCTCACGGAACACACGGAAAACACTGAAACGGGTTTTCAAATCGTGATGGGAAGTCTCCTCCCGTGGTCTTCCGGGTTTTCTGTGTATTCCGGGGTGAACGTTTTCCGGCTGGATTGGCTCAGCCGTGATATTCCATGTGGCGGATGGTGGCGTCGGCGACGATGTCGCCGCAGTAGCGGCGCACGACGTGGAGCGCGGCGTCGATGCCGGCGCTGATGCCGGCGGTGACGACGAATTTGCCATTGTCATGAAACCGCGCGGAGGGATCGACGGTCGCGCCGGGCGCGAGTTCGCGCAGGGTTTCGATCATGGTGTGATGGGTGGTGACGCGCAGGCCGTCGAGCAGTCCGGCGGCGGCCAGCACCAGCGAGCCGGTGCAGACTGAGAGCACGCAGTCGGCGCGGCGGGCGCGTTGACGCACCCATTCCAAGACCAGCGGTTGTTTGAGCAGGGGGCGGGTGCCGAAGCCGCCGGGGATGATGACGATGTCGGCCGGCGGACACGTTTCGAGCGGGTGGTCGGGCACGACCTTCAAGCCGTTGCGGGCGCGGACAGTGCCGGGCTGAGGGGCGACGGTGAAGACGTTGAAGGCAGCCTGGTCGTGCAGGCTGTCGGTGACGGCGAAGACCTCGAACGGTCCGGCGAAGTCGAGCACCTCGACCTCGTCGAAAATCAGCAGGGCGACGTTGCGACGTTGGGAAATAGCCACGCGCAAAGTCGGTCCCGGCGCGGATGATCAGTCAAGTTTCAGGAGCCGTTTGATCTCGTGGAGGAGCGACTCGAGCGGGGCGGTTTTGCTGATGTAGGCGGAGATTTTTCGGGAGAGTTTTTCGTCGACGGTGCGGTTGTCGAAGAGGATGCCGGTGAGGAGGATGACCGGGGCATCAGGCACGATGGCGTTGAGCTCCTCGACGAGTTCGAGGCCGTCGGAATCCTCCAGTTGCAGGTCGGTGATGATGAGATGCGGCGGATCTTCCTTGGCCACACGGCGGGCCTCGGCGGGAGTGGCGACGCCGGTGAAGCGGAATCCGTGGGCTTGGAGCAACTCGCCGAGGAGTTCGCGGATGATGTCTTCGTCGTCGATGGAAAGGATGTGATGTTGCACGGGATTGAGGCGTTGAAAGGAGAAGGGAATAAAGGCGGGAAAATCAGGCTGAAGCGGCGAGGCGCAGGGTGACCACGCCGCCGACCACCTTATCGTTGTCGCGCAACGGGAAGAGGCTGAGCTGGGCAAGTCGGGCCTGGCCGTTGCGGTCGAGCAGGGCGGCGGGACGGTTGTGGAGCTCATGACCGCTGCGGAGCGCATCGACCACGGGGTCAAGCAACGGTGCGGCGCCCTGGGTGGTGGCAAGGCTGACGATTTCCTGCAGCGGTTGATCGATAAGTTCGGCGACATCGCGGCCGGTGGCGCGGGGCACGGCGGGGTTCACGCGCGAGATATTGCAGGCCTTGGTGATGACGATCACGAGGTCGGAAATGGAATCGAAGATGAGGTGGTTGTAGCGCAACTGGTGGGCGAGCGCCTGGTTTTTCCAGCGGCTTTCGAGGTTCTCGGCCTTGAGCTGGCGATTGGCTTCGACGAGTTCGGCGGTGCGCTCGCGCACGCGGGCCTCGAGCTGTTCGTTGGTGGCGGCGAGGAGGGCGGCGGCGCGGCGACGGCTGGCGAGGTCGTCGCGGATAAACCAGGCGGCGCCGAGGAGGAGGAGGAGGTTGAGGGCGGCGCCGAGGTAAAGCGTGTGGCGGGACGTCTGGTCGTAGCGGAAGGCGTCCTGATCCTGGCGGTTGAGCAACTCCTCGTTGCGCGAGCGCATGCGCTGGGCGAGTCGGATGATTTCGAGGTGCGGCGCTTCGGAAGCTTCGCCGGAAAGGTGGGCTTTGACGGCTGCGGTGTCACCGGCGCGGTGGGCGGCGAGGAGCTCGCGTGCGGCCTCGGCGCGGTCTTGCAGCAGGGTTTCGAGCGCGGCCATGTCGGTGGCGTTGGTCTCATCGGCGGCGGCGAGGGCCTTGGCGACTTCGACGTGCTCGGCGAGGAGGGCGAATTGATCGCGGAATTCTTCCTGATGAAGTGGTGAGGTCGTCAGGATGTAAGCGTGCAGAGAGCCTTCGGCGGCGCGAACGGAAGAGACGGTGCCTTGCAGTTCGGCGAGGAAGGCGTGGGTGTGATTGACCCAGGCCGAGGCGTTGGCGGAGCGCTGGATGTTGCGCAACGAGACAACGACCACGCCGATCTGGATCGCCGCGACGGCGACGAACAGGACGAGGAGGGTGCGGAACGTTTTGTCCATGGGCGGGAAGGAGCGGGGGTTAGTTGACCAAGAGGGATTTGTCCGGCGCGGGGGCTTTGCCCGGGGGCGGATCGTCGGCGGGATCGGCGGTGCGGACGACGGTGGCGGTGATGGTTTTACGATCCGTAAC
>CBINJL010000507.1:0-3078 GCA_966250925.1 uncultured Opitutus sp.
TATCACGCGGCGACCTCAGGGGCCGCGGCCGGCGTGACGCGGTGTTGCCAGCAGGCGAGCAGCGCGTCGCCGAACCGGCGGGCCTGGGCGGCGTGATCAAGCAAGGGCGAGGCGATCATCGCCTGACGCAGATCGCCGGTGTGCAGCGTGGCGAGGGCGGCGCGGTCGCGGGCGAGGTGGCGGGCGCAGGCGATGTAGGCGGCTTCGTCGGCCGCGATCCATTGCGGCTGACCGATGGCGGTGAGCAGCGAAACGCCGACGCGATCGGCATGGCGTTGGCCGGCGAGCGTGATGACGGGGCGCCCCATCCAGAGCGCTTCGCAGGTGGTGGTGGTGCCGTGGTAGGGCAACGGATCGAGCGCGATGTCGAGGGCGGCGTAATCGGCCAGATGGTTGGCGGTGTCGGGCCGGCCGGGCAACACGTCCAGTCGCGCCGGATCGATGCCGGCGGCGACGGCGGCGTGTTCGGCGGCGGCGCGGGAAAGTCCGGGGCTCTTGAGCACGAGGCGCGAGTCGGGGACGGCTTCGAGCACGCGGGCCCAGAGGCGCAGCGTGCGGGGCGAGACCTTGGTGAAGTTGTTGAAGGAGCCGAAGGTCAACGTGCCGCCGCGGGCGCCGGGACCGGCGACAGAGGCACGGGCTTCGGGCGGTGGTTGATAGGCCCAGGCGGTCGGCGCGAAACGCACGCGTTGTTCGGCGGTGTGGGCGTCGCTCGCGTCGGTCGGATCGGTGATGGCGTCGACGAAGCGATGGTCGATGGCGGGCACGCCGGTGGTGTCGGGATAGCCGAGGTAGGTGATCTGCACCGGCGCGAGCCGCTGGGCGAAGGCCGGCAGGCGATTGCCGCCGGTGTGGCCGCCGAGTTCGACCGCGATGTCGAGCGCGTCGCGGCGGGCGAGTTTCACAAAATCGGGAAACGAGACCGAGACGGTTTCGCGCCAGTCATCCGCCAGTTTGCGCAGCTCGGCCGAGATCTCGTCGACGATCCCGTGGTCGTGATAGAGCACGACGTGAAAACGCTGGCGGTCGAGGTTGCGCAGCAGCGGCAACATGAACCACGCGACGGAGTGCCGACGGAAATCGGCCGAGACGAAGCCGACGCGCAGGCGGCGACCGGTGGCGGGGCGGGGGGCGAGCGGCTGTTCAGGAGGAAGGGCGGCGCGCCAGGCGTCGAGGGCGGTGGCGTGGGTGTCCGCGTCGAACGTATCAAGATACTGGCGACAGAGCAGGCGGGCACTGTGGGCGGCGAGGTGTCCGGGGTCCTGGCCCAGGTGTGTGTCGTAGTCGGCCAACGCTTCCGGCAGGCGGTGCAGTTGCTGGAGCGCGAGACCTCGACCGTAGCGGGCGCGCGGATACGGCGTGGCGGCGGCGAGGGCGGTGTCCTGGGCTTCGAGACTGCGGGCGGGTTCGCCGAGCAGACAAAAAGTCTGGCCGAGGTTATACCAATACTGGCCGCTGGCGGGCTCGATCTCGGTGGCGCGTTGATGGCAGTCGCGGGCCTCGGCGAAGGCGCCGCGGGATTTGAGCACCGCGCCGAGATTGTCCCAGGCTTCGGCCATCGGCGGCTGCGTGGTGGTGAGCTGGCGCAGGCGGCGTTCGGCGTCGGTCAGGCGGCCGGCGGCGCGTTCGGCGAGAGCGAGGCGCAGCGAGCAGGTGCGATCGCCAGGATTGATGCGATGCGCGGCGCCGAGGAGGCGTTGCGCCTGTTCGGCCTGGCCCTGCTGCAGGGCGGCGAGACCGCCGAGATGGAGGGCGTCGAAGTTGCGCTGATCGATGCGCAGCACGGCCGCATAACGCGCCCCCGCATCGGCCAGGCGACCGTTGCGATGCAACCGGATGCCTTCTTGCAGCAGGGCGAGAGCGGAGGGAGGAGCGGACACGTTGCATCCCGGGATCGGCACAGGCGGGCAAAGGTTGAGCGCAAAATTGCCCATGAAATTTCCGCACGATTCTTTTCAACTGTCGCGAATACGGTCCGATAGGAGGGGATGCATCAGGCCAGTGTCAGAGTCCCCGAATCCATGCCCATGGTCTCAACAGAGTTAACCGCCATCCCGCCTGCGACGGGACCGTATCCGGAAGATGAAATTCGGAGGCGGCTGGAGGCATGTCCGAAACTGGCGTCGTTGCAAAGCGTCAACCGGGCGCTGGCCGGCCTGGTCAATTCCGAGCAGAGCTACAATGCGCAGATTGCCGAGATCATCCGGCGTGATCCGTCGCTGACGGCCCGTTTGCTGCGCATGGTGAACAGCGTGTTTTTCGGTCTCACCGCGAAGGTGAGCAACATCGAGGAGGCGGTCTTTTATCTCGGCATTCGGCAGATTCGTGAACTCTCGATGGCGACGCCGGTGCTGGAGGAACTGGAACGCATCAGCCCGTCGGGAGTGCATCTGCCGTGGCGCGAGTTGTGGAAACACTCCATCGGCTGCGCGATCATGAGCCGCGAGATTCTGGGCGCGACGTCGATGATGCTCGACGACGACACCGACTACATCGTGGGCCTGCTCCATCACCTCGGCAAAGTCGGCATGGCGCTGGCGTTTCCGGCCGAGACGGCGCAGATCACGGCGGCGGCCTACGAGACGCCGGAGGAAGTGGTGGATTTTGAACGCGAACTGATCGGCTGGGATCACACCCAGATCGGCGCGGCCTATCTGGAGCGGCATCGTCTGGCGCCGGAAATCGTCGCCGCCGTGCGCTGGCATCACGATCCGCGTGGGGCGGGCGAATACGCGCCGTTTGCCGCGGCCGTGCAACTGGCCGACATGATGGTGCGCTCGGTCGACATCGGGAACGGCTTTGAAAAGCTGCAGGCGGTGAAGGACGGCGCGTGGCGCGAGACCGCCGCCTGGCGCATCCTGTTCGAGCCGGAATCGCGCGACGAGGAAATGGCGAACCACGCCACCCAGAATGCTCTGCGGCGCCTGCCGAGCATGATCAACGGGTTGGTCTGAGCATGAACGTCGAACCGCAGTCCTGCCCGACCACGCCTCCGCCGGTCGCCACTCCCGCCGACAGCGGCTTGGTGACCGCCTGGGCCGACAGCCTGGAGCTCGCGGTGGTGAGCACCAACCAGCA
>CBINJL010000508.1:0-3078 GCA_966250925.1 uncultured Opitutus sp.
TTCAGCCGTGGGGTAATCGCGCAATAGTTCTGCGGGCACCGATGCGAGGACCTCGACGAGCACCGCTTTCGCCTCCGGGGTGAGGACGATGCATTGTGCGACAGCCTCCACGTCGCCTCGCCGCATTGCCTCCAGTTCCGATTCCATCGCGACAATCGGATCATCCCGATCACCCGTCCAAGCCACGGCGTCAATCGCAGTGGCTGCAGGCTGCCGATTCTCGCGCGAGTTATTGAATGCCGACGCCGCACGTTCGGGTTCGCTCACCGAAGCCGTTGAGTCGATCAAAGGGGTCGACAGCGCGGCCAATTGACGCGGGCGCAAAATATAGCCCAGCAAAATGGCCAACACGATGACGGCAGTGATACCGGCAGCCTTCATCGTGTTGCCATCGCTCCGTCCGCTCAGGCCGCTTTCAACTTTTGGCCGATTCTCACCAGCCACCAACCGGCCAGCATCAGGCCCGCGCAGGCGCCGATGAACCAGTCGCCGTGTTGCACGTAGTAACTCTTGCGGCCGATCCAGCGGCGGTCGCGCTCGACATCGACCGTGGCCGAGCCGCGGAAGTAGATCGATCCGGACACGTCTTCATCGACCTTGGTGGAAACGACCGCCCGCACATTGCCGTCGGCATCGCGGTGGGCCACCTTGCGCAACACCGCCCGCACCACGCCGAATTCGTCGATCCAGCCGCTCCAGCCTGCGTTGCCGATGCGCAGCACCGGACGCCGCGTCTCGACCGCACGCAGCACGCTGTGAGCGGCATGCTGCTCAGCCGCGCCGCCTTCGCCGAACCAACCATTGTTGGTGAAGACGACCAGAAAATCGACGTTCGCCTGCGCGGTCGCCCGCGCGAGCTGCGGATAGGTGTCCTCGTAACAGATCAGTGGACCGGCCGCATACACGTTGGTGCCGGCGGCAAACACCAGCGGTCGCGGCGATTCACCGGCGGAAAAGTCTCCACCGATCGGCACGATCTTTTCCAACCAGCCCAACACCGACCGCATCGGCACGTATTCACCAAACGGCACCAGGTGGCGCTTGGCGTAAAACTCCGGATCAACTCCGCGCTGCGGATCGACCATGAAGGCGGCGTTGAACCACCGATCTTCGTTGACCGCGGCGATCTCGTTGTCCGCTTGCGTCGCCGGTTCGATCGCGATCGAACCCAGCAGCAGCGGCACCTCCGCCTGCGCCGCGGTGAACTCCACAAACTCGCGCACGCTGGGATCGCCGCCGACCACCGCCCACGGCGTCACCGCTTCGGGCCAGAGAATGACATCGGCCCCGCGATCGGCCACCGTTTCGGTCGCCTGCCGGAGCGTGTTCACAATCGCCGGACCGTGGTCGGGATTCCATTTCAGCTCCTGCGGCACGTTGGGCTGCACAAACCCGAAACGCGCCACCGGTTCGTGATAATGGTAGCGGTTGACCGCCTCCTGCACGTGGATGCTCAGGCAGACCAGCAGACCAAAGACGGCGAGGAAGAATTCCTGACTGCGTTTCTTCAGTCCCTTCAATTCCGGTTCGAAAAACAGGCGGTGCGCGTAGGCCGCAAAACCGAGATTCATCAACACCAGCGCAAACGAGATGCCACCCGCGCCGGTAAACGCCGCCACCTGCAGGATCGACGAGCGTTGCCACTGGCTCGCGCCCAGCGGCAACCACGGAAATCCGGTCAGCAACCAGGTCCGCGTCCACTCGACCAACACCCATGCCGCCGCCAGTCCGAGCACGCCGGCCAATCGGTTCAGGGTTGGCAGTCCGCGGAGGCGAGGCATCACCCAGCCCGCCAGCAAATACCACGAGCCAATCCACGTTCCGACTACCGGAGCCAGCAGCACATAGCCAGCCCAGGTCGCGTGATGCAGCCACCAGGTCAGGATATACCAGGCTACGATCTGTGCACCGATCGTGACGGCCAGAAACAGCCGCCGCCGCGGTTCGCGATAGGCCCAGAGCAACCCCGGCACCAAACAGACGTAGGCCGCCTCCGGCACCTTGAAGGGCGGAAACGCCACCACGGTGAGCAGCACGGTGAGGGCAAACACCGCCAGCGGCGCCAACCAGCCGCCATGCTTCTCCCAAAAGGGCACGGGCGGATTGTCGTAGTCGGGAAACGGCGGGAGATCGGAATCGTCGGGTTTCAAAATGCGAACGTCCGTTTACGCAGCCCCGGGCTAATGTTGCAACTATGGGAATCGGCGCCCGCGTCCTTATCTCTTGCTGCGTCACGCCGCCGCCGAAAAACTGCGTGCCCGGCTCACCCCTCTGTCTCCCCGTCCGCCGCCCCATGCGAAATCCGATCAAGTCCGCCCTCGTGGCGCTGGCCGCCGCTGTCGCGCTCTGGCTCCTGCTCCGCTTCACCCTGCCGACCGACGCCTGGTTTCACGCCTTCCTCTTCGAGCGCAGTCTCGTGCAATGGCTCAGCATCGCGCTCTTCCTCTTCGGCGCCGATCTGCTGATCGCCCGTGCCCGCCACCTGTCCGCCGAGCGGCGACATCTCGCCACCGCCACGTGGCGCGCGTATGACGACACCGCCGACAGCGTGGTCCTGCGCCGTATCTCGCGCGTCGCCGCCCTCGCCGCCCACCATTCACCGGCCCACACGCGCGAGGTTGCCCAGGATCTCGCCGCCGAAGATGCCCAGGCAGTCAATGAGGGTCATGTCCTGCCCGCCGATGTCGTCGGTATTCTGCCGTTGATCGGTTTTTTCGGCACCGTCTGGGGACTCAGCAAGGGTCTCTACAACAACTTCGTGCTGCAGGGCGAGGACAGCACCAACTCGTTCGCCAACGCCATCGGCACCGCTTTCGACACCACCCTGCTGGCTCTCTTTCTCACCATCGCCCTCACCATCGCGCAGAGTCTGCTGCGCCGCGCCGAACTCGCCCTGCTCGGCCAACTCGACCGACTGGTCGAAGCTCGTTTGCTGCAACTCGACGCCGGCGGCGATTCGCCCCTGCCCGCCTCCAACGATCCGCGCGCCTGGGTCGACGCACTCGGGCTCGATCCGGCCGAGCTCATTAGCTACCTGCGCAACCGTCTCGGCGCCATGGCGGATGATCTCACCGCGCT
>CBINJL010000509.1:0-3077 GCA_966250925.1 uncultured Opitutus sp.
CCATTTCTTCATCGATCACTGCACCGGCGTCGTCGTCGGCGAGACCACCCGCATCGGCAATCACGTTAAACTCTATCAAAACGTGACGCTGGGCGCGAAGTCGTTCGAACTCGACGAGGACGGCAACCCGGTCAAGGGCGTGAAACGCCACCCCGACATCGAGGATTACGTGACGGTCTATCCGAGCGCCACCATCCTCGGCGGCAAGACCGTGATCGGCCGCGGCTCCATCATCGGGTCCAACGTCTGGCTGATGAAGTCCGTCCCCGCCGACAGCATCGTTTACTACGAAGGCGATCGCACGTCGGTCGTGCGCAACCAAAAGGATCGCAAGTCGCCCAAAGCCGTCCTGCTCGAAGCCGGCGCCTTCGACTGGGTGATCTGAGGCGCCAGCCGCGGCGGGGTATCTTTGCTCTGGCTAGTCCATCCTTGAACTTTGGGTCAGAGAACAGTTTCTGGCTGCATGATCCCCTCTGCGCGGTCGCCGTCGCTCTCCCCTCGCGCGCGACGCCACTCCTTCGTCTTGCTGTGGGCCTTGTCGGCGACGTTCGCCGGGCGAATAATTGTTCAACTTGTGCAACGGATCAGCCCCGTCGCAACTCTACCGCCTTTCGAGGCGTGGCAAAGCGGCCTGCTGCCCTACGGCCTGCTGATTTCGCTTCAACTAAGTCTGCTGGCCGGAATGATCGCCACGAATATCCACCTGGGATTTCGAAAGCCGGTCACGTGTCCGCTTCTGGCCGGCACACTTCTTTCGCTCGGCGCCTGTTACTTCGCATTCATGCTTTTTCGCTGGGGCGCCGCACTTACCTTTGGCGCCGGTCATCATTTCTGGGGAGCTTCCTTGCCAGCCTTCTTCCATCTCATCCTGGCTGGGTGGCTGATTCTGGTGGGGCAGCAATTTGAAAACACCTCTGATCGAATCTCCGCCATTACACCGATTCGCTGGCTGGTTTACCCTGCGCTGATCGCGATTTGCCTATGGCTCCACTACGCGCTGAGCGCCGCCGGGGTTGGCGTGCAACTGAGCGCGTATTCCGCGGTGCTGCTGGGCGCCATCGCGATCACGGTCTTCGAACGTTGGCTGCCCTACCGCGGCGAATGGCAACCAGATTCCCACGAGATTGCAAACGACCTCACTTTCATGGTCTTCGTGCAGATTCTTCTACCCAAGGTGCTGGCGTTTCTTACTGCCGTCACCGTGCTGCGCTGGCTGCAGGATCACGACCTCGTCCTTACCGCGTGGTGGCCGCATGGTCTGCCTGCACCCGCGCAAGCATTGGTTATGCTGCTTACGGCCGACTTCTTTCGTTATTGGCTCCATCGGGCGAGCCACGAATGGAGCCCGTGGTTGTGGCGCTTTCACGCCGTGCATCATTCTCCACCCAAACTGAACTGGGTGAATGTCGGCCGATTTCATCCGCTGGAAAAATCGCTCCAATTCCTGTGCGACGCCGCCCCGTTTCTCCTGGTCGGAGTTTCCGAAAACGTGCTGGCACTCTATTTCGTTTTCTACGCAGTCAACGGATTCTACCAACACAGCAACGTCGACGCACGACTGGGGCTGCTGAATTTTATCGTCAGTGGGCCGGAACTTCATCGCTGGCACCACGCCCGCGAAATCCGCGAATCGAACAAAAATTACGGCAACAATCTCATCCTCTGGGATCTTCTCTTCGGCTCATTTTTTCTCCCCCATGATCGCAAGGTGGGAGAATTGGGTCTGATCAACCGCAACTACCCGCGCAGCTTTCTGCATCAAATGCGCTCTCCGTTCATCCGGGGCCTGGATCAGGCCGATAAATGAACGGAATCGGCGAAGCGTTCGCGGCCAGCCGACTGGCCTTGGCCAGCGGGGTGGCTTGGCAGGTTTTTCAACACCAGCTCAGGCATCCCGAAAAAACCCAGGCAAACGTGCTGCGGTCCATCATGCGGCGCAATCGGGACACCGTTTACGGTCGGGCACATGGTTTCACCGACATCGTCCACCCGCGAGAGTTCGCCGCCCGCCTGCCGATCGTCGACTACGAGGACTTGCGCCCCTACATTGAGCGTCAGGAAAAACTGCGCACCCCCGAACTCACTCACGACGCTCCGGTGCTCTACGCGCGAACCAGTGGGTCCACGGGCACGCCCAAAGATATTCCGGTGCTCGCCAGCACCATCCAACGTCATCATCGCAGCCAAAGGCTCTTCGCCTACTGCCACAGTCGCGCCATCCCCGGGCTTTACGCAGGGCGCACTCTCGCGTTTGTCGGTGCCGCCATCGAGGGCCATCTCGCCGGCGGCACACCTTTCGGCGCGATGTCCGGCCTCGTTCACACCAGCATGCCGGCATCGCTGCGTAACAAATACATCCTGCCGACGAGCGTATTCTCCTGCGCCGATCATGATTTCAAATATCTCGTGAGCGCTGTTCTCGCCGTCGGCGCCCGCGACATCAGCTGCATCGGAACCGCCAACCCTTCGACGCTGCTCAAATTTGCCGCTGTTGTTCGCCATCACTGGGACTCAATTATCGAAGCCATCTCCTCCGGCCACCTCCCCAACAGCGAACTGGCAGGACGCGAGTTGAGCGCTGACCTCAAGACCCGGCTTCGTCCCGACCCTGGCCGCGCCCATGAATTGCGGCGGCTCGGCCCGCCGGCGCTGCAGGATTCACGTGGGGTTTTCGGCCGCATCTGGCCGTGGCTCAAAGGGGTCGTGTGCTGGCGTGCGGGCAACTGCCGCCTGCTGCTGCCCGCCTTACAAAGCGATCTCCCGCCTGGAATTCCCATTCTGGAACTCGGTTATCTTTCCAGCGAATTTCGCGGCACCTTGCCGGCCTCGCCCCACCACAACCGACACGTGCCGACGTTACAGGACCATTTTTTTGAGTTCATTCCCCGCGATGAATGGGACGCCGGCAAACGCACGACTCGCCTGCTATGTGATCTGGAAAGCGGACGGCATTACCACGTCATCGTGACCGCAGCGAACGGACTCTTCCGATATTTCATGAACGATATCGTGGAAGTTGATGGCGCTCACGGTCCCACGCCCACGCTGCGCTTCGTCGAAAAAGGCAGCGGCACCAC
>CBINJL010000510.1:0-3067 GCA_966250925.1 uncultured Opitutus sp.
TAAGCCTGCATGAGTTTACGCAGACGAAAGGCCTGCAGCGGGGTGAGCTGTCGCAGCGCGTCGGCGGACATGGTTTCCACGCAGGCGGCGATCTCAGGCCGGGCGAGATCGTGGCGTTTGCCCAACGCCAACACAATCGCCCTGACTACCCGACGATCCCAATCGAGCGGCACGAGTCCGGCCCTCACGTCATCGGCGAGTCGGGTCACCTCGGCCCGAAACTCGGTCGGTTGGCGGCTCGCTTCATACACCAACGCGCGCGCCATGGCGGCGTTGGGGTCGCGGGGAAATCCTTCGGCCAACGCCCGGGCGGCGAGCGCGGCGGGTTCGGGTCGGTTCATTTCGGCAAAGTATTCCGCCAGACGACTCAGGGACAGCGCTTCGTCCTGCGCGGGCACGACGGCAAACACGACGAGTTTTTCAGTCTGGTATCCCGGCGTGGCCGGCAGGGGGTAGGGAAGCGGTCGCAGGTATCGCGGCAAGAGCCAGCGCTGCAAACGATCATGCAACGTGTCGTCCTCGGCTTCGAGCGGCGCCTTGACCAGTAGAGGCAGCACACGATCCCACGAACTGATCGCGATATGGGTGACGCCAATGCTTTCCAGCACCGCTTCCGCTTCGGTGGATTCGGGCGAACTCAGGATGCGCGACGCCGCAACGTGACCGGGGTAGGATTCCCAGGCGCTGGACAGGAGAACACGTCCGCCGCCGTGGAAGACGATCGAATCGGACAACGTCGGCGTCGCCAGCACACAGATCTCGCGGTTCGGAGTGTGGCTGGTGAGCCAATGCGAAAAATGACGATATACCATCGCCTCAAGATCCGCCGCCGTGGGTGGCGTGTCTTGTCTGGGACGTTGCAATGACGGCGGCAAGCCATTGAGCCAGGCGGCCAGCAGGACAAGATAGAGTCCGGCCATCGCCATCACGACCCGCCGCCAGGTTTGTGTGAGCCCGGTCAGCAAGACGATCCCAACGGGTAAACTTAGCGCCAGCGCAACGACGCTCCAGCGTAGTTTGAAAACGGATACAACAAACACGACGGCGAGCGCGAGCGCAGCCGGTGTCAGGCGTTGGCGCAGTGCGGCTGATGTTGTGTCGCGTCGGACCAACAGAACTCCCGCGGTTATCAAAGCGGAGATGACCGGAAGCAGCACCAGCAGGACCGTGCGTCCGTCGGCGTGCGTGATCCAATCGAAAAGGGAAACGCTCACACTGGTTTCGACCAGCGAGGAAAGTCGCAGCATTTCGGCGTCGGGATGCAGCCAACCGGCATGGCCGGAACGGAGTTGCGCCCAAAGAAGCGGAGTCAGCAGAGCGAGTCCGCCGACGAACCAACCCAGCGCGAGGCGCCGAGTGGTGGGCGGCATGCGCCAGAGCTGGACGCCGCGAAGCAGCGCCCCCAAGCCGAGCCACGCCAGCGCGTAAAACGGATGCACGTAGCGCAGCTCGCTAGCGGCCGGTGCCCAGGGAATCCGGTCGATCAACGCGCCCGCGAAAACGATCGCGGCGCCGACGACACTCCAGCGCAGGACCGGCAACTGGTTTGCTCCGCGGATGCTGGCGACTAGGTTCATCACCGCGATCGTGAGCACCGCAACGACGCCGTAGGCAGGATTGAGCCACACCGCCAACGCCGCGGCCACGGCGCTGCCGCAGTTCGGCGTGTCGTGAGTGCCACGTCCGACCGTGGCGGGCAATGCAAGTAGCAACGCCAGCGCAGTCAGCAGCAGGGCGCCGGTGTCGGCCGTCAGCATGCCGGGCAGAAATTGGGCGGAAAACACCGGATGCAGGGCGAAGAACAATCCGGTTGCGGTCGCCGCGGGCAAACCGTGGCGCCGCGCCATGACCAGAACCAGGACGACGAATGCGAGCGCGTGCAGAATCAGCGGTTCCCACAAGGCGAGTTGCGCGGCCTGCATTTCCGGAGCGACGTGACTCAGCCTGCCGATCACCCGGGCATTCAGATTCAGCCAACCCGCATAGAGGCCGGGCGCCATCCAGCGGCGTCCGGTCGGCGCAGTGTCGGCATTGTAGTGGGATCGTTCATACGTTTCCGACGCGGTTTCAGGAGCAGGAAATGAATCCACGGCCGCGAGCCAACGGTAGGTTTCGCCGCGCCGATGACTGCCGAGGAAGTGACGCTGTCCCTGCGCGTAGCCGGTGGAAGAATCGGCGGAGAGTGCCGGCGGCGGACTGCCTTCCTGCGATAGTTTTCCGACCCAGCGGACTACGGCGAGGTCCGCACGCACCATCAGAAACGCAGTGAACGCGAGCAGCGCCAGAAGCGAGAATTGGCGAACCCGGCGAAGTCGCGCGGTGTTGGCGGAGACAGGATCGGACGGGGAAGTCATTGACCGGCAGAAAATGAGATTTTCCAGAGCCCCGATTTAGGTGCGTCGGTGTGGCGGGTTTTGCGTCCGCTCGGCCAGCGAATGTCCGCGCTGGCGAGATCGGTTCCAGCGGGGATGGCGAAATACACCACTGGCGCGGATTGACTGAACCAGCCTCCGCCCAAACCGATTTCGTGCAACCGGGAGCTGCCATCGGAAAAGTTCACCCGCACCTGCGCGCCGATGGCGTGCGGATTGCCATTGGGACCGTGGAGGCGCAGTGCCACCTGCCGGGAAGATGTAGGAGAATTTTCACTACGCTGGAGCAATTGAGCATCGCCGCCGTGGACGGTGAAAAAGAGATCCGGTCGCGCATCACCGTCGGGATCGAGCACGACAAGTGCGCGGCCATTGCCCGGTGCGATCAGGCCGGACCGGGTCGGCGCGACCCATGCAAAAGTGCCGTCGCCGTTGCCATGTAGAAATACGCCGACGCCGCCGTGAAATCGCGGGATCGCGGCGTCGCTGTTTTGCACGGCGGCGAGATCGGGCGCGCCGTCGCCATCAAGGTCGGCGGCAACCAGACCGTGAATCGGGCCGATTTGCGCCGGGCGCGGAAGGGCGACAAACTGGAAAGTGCCGTCGGGCTGACTGAGGAAGACGCCAGAGGCGAGATTGTCCGCTGCCCAAATCTCCGCGCGGGCAATGGCGTCGGCGCCCAGAACGTCGGCGAG
>CBINJL010000511.1:0-3066 GCA_966250925.1 uncultured Opitutus sp.
CAGGTCGACGCCGGCCTTTTTGGCGAGCTGGGCCTGGGCCCGGTTTTGGTCGAGGCGGACCATGGCGGTGAACCGATCGGCGGTGAGGCGCTTGGCCTTGGAGGCGGCGATCATGCAGTTGGTGTTGGCGGGATTGCCCACCACGGCGACGCGGGCGTCCTCGGCGGCGACGCGGTCGATCACTTCGCCCTGGGCGGTGAAGATGACGCCGTTGCCCTTGAGCAAATCGGCGCGCTCCATGCCAGGGCCACGGGGCTTGGCGCCGACGAGCAGGGACCAGTTGGCGTCCTTGAAGCCGACTTCGGCGGTGTCGGTCAGGACCATGTCCTTGAGCAGCGGGAAGGCGCAGTCATCGAGCTCCATGGCGACACCTTCGAGCGCCTTCATGGCCTTCTCGTTGGGAATCTCGATGAGCTGGAGGATGACGGGCTGTTCGGGCCCAAACATCTGCCCGGAAGCGATGCGGAAGAGGAGGGAGTAGCCGATCTGGCCGGCGGCTCCCGTGACGGCGACACGGAGGGGAGCTTTCATAACAAAAGGGAAGGATCAACCAACCACACATCGCGGGTGGTTGCCACGTCCGAATTGTCGGAATCGGGAAAACCGGCTGCATTTCAGCGCGGCTGATGCCCGGAGAACGATTCCCTGATCGGTGGGACGCGGCGGTTCCGGCCACTGTCGAAGTTCAGATCACGGCGGCGGCCCAAGCGGGGATCTTGAACGGTTTGCCGCGGGCGTAGTCTTCAAGAAGAGCCTGCAACCAAGGCCGGGAGCATTGGCAGGACTCGATGCGCACCTGGGCACCATTGGCATCACGCTCCACCGTGTAGCGGTCGACGACGAGGGTTACGGGAACGGTTTCCCCGTGCAGCAGCGCGATGATTTCCATCCGCCGTTGGCGCGAGTCGAGCGTCAGTTTTTCAATGGTGCCGTAGCGTGCGACGAGCTGGTTGGCGTAGCGGCGGGCGGTGCCGGCGGCGACGGAATCTTTGAGCGAATGGAGCATGGCGAGCCAACGAGCGTGGAGTCGGCGCGGGGGCAATTGGTTCCCTGCGCCGCGGCGATCGCGGGGCGGCGTGGGGGGAATCGGCGAACCGGACGCAGGAATCGCGGTCGGTGAAATGTGCTGCCCAGCAACCACTTCAACACTCCCCGTCATGAAACTACGCCATCTCAGCCGTTACAGTGAAATCCTTGGCCTGCTCTGGAAACATGGGCGATCAGACTGGGTGCGTCGGTTGGACGACAGCTTCGAGCCCACGCCGTCGACGGCGGAGGCGGCGGAGGGCGACAGTGCGCCGGAACAGTTTGCGACGGACTTGGAGGAAATGGGTCCGACCTTCATCAAGCTCGGACAGGTGCTGGCGGGGCGGCCTGATTTGCTGCCGGCCGCCTACGTGCAGGCGCTGGCGCGATTGCAGGATCGGGTGAAGCCGTTTCCCTACGATCAGGTCCAGCAGATGGTTGAGACCGAGCTCGGTGTGCGGCTGTCGAAAGCGTTTGCGGAGTTCGATCCGGAGCCGCTGGCGGCGGCGTCACTCGGGCAGGTTCATGCCGCGGCGTTGCGCGACGGGCGGCGGGTGGTGGTGAAGGTGCAGCGGCCCGGGATTCGGGAACGTATCGCGGAGGATTTCGAGGTGTTGCAGGAAATCGCCGCCTTCCTCGACAAGCACACCGAGATCGGAAAGCGCTACCGCTTCGAGGCGGTGTTGGAGGAGTTTCGGCAGGTCATACGCCGGGAACTTAATTACGAACGCGAGGCGCAGAATCTGCGGGTGGTGGGAGCGAACCTGAAAAAGTTTCCCTTGGTCTTCGTGCCGCAGCCGATCGACGATTACTGCACCCGCGGCGTGCTGACGATGGAGCAGGTCGAGGGGCGTAAAGTCACGGAACTGAGTCCGCTCGCGTCGCTCGACATGAAGGCCGAGCCACTGATCGAGCAGTTGTTTCAATGTTATCTGCAGCAGGTGCTGGTCGACGGGCTGTTTCATGCCGACCCGCACCCGGGCAATATTTTCATCACCTCCGACGGGCGGCTGGCGCTACTCGATCTGGGCATGGTCGGTTACGTCTCGCCTGAGATGCAGAGCCAGTTGCTCAAGATCCTGATGGCGGTGAGCGAAGGGCAGGGCGAGGAGGCGGCGGATGCGGTGATCAGCATGAGTGAACGTGCTGTCGGCGCGACGCCGGCCGATTTTCGCCGTGAAGTCAGCAAGCTGGTGGCGCGTCGCCACGATCAGGATTTGGCTGACATGAACGTCGGCCGGTCGCTGCTCGATCTGAGTCACATCGCGCGTGACTGCGGACTGCTGGTGCCGAGCGAACTCACCGTGCTGGGCAAGACGCTGCTGCAACTCGACGAAGTCGGCCGGTTATTGGAACCGACCTTCGATCCGGCGGCTTCGATCCGCCGCAATGTCGAGTCGTTGCTGACGCAGCGAATGAAGGGCGATTTCGCGAAGGGCAACATCGTCAACACGCTGCTGGAGGCCAAGGAGTTCGTCACCCACCTGCCGGCGCGGTTGAACCGTATCCTGGATGTGGTGACGAATTCCGATCTGCAGGTGAAGGTGAAGGCGCTCGACGCCAAACCGTTGCTCGATGGCATGCAGAAGATCGCCAACCGCATCACCATGGGCGTCGTGCTCGCGGCGCTCATCGTGGGCGCCTCGCTGATGATGCGGATCGAAACGAGTTTCCGGCTCTTCGGTTATCCCGGACTCGCGATCATCTGCTTCCTCGCCGCAGCCGGCGGCGGATTTTATCTCGTGATCAGCATCTTCGTGCAGGACTACCGCAGCCGCCGGGATCTGGAGCGCTGACGGCCCGTGTCCGCGGCGGCGGCCCGCCACTGATCAGGCGAAGCGCGGAGCCAGGGCCGCGTGGGTGTCGCGGATCATCTTTTCCGTAGTGCTCCAGTCGATACATCCATCGGTAATGGAGACGCCGTAGCGGAGTTTTTCCTTCGGCTGGGGAAACGACTGGCTACCGGCCTCGAGATTGCTCTCCACCATCGCGCCGATGATGGACGTGTTGCCGGCGGTGATCTGATCGAGCACCGTGCGC
>CBINJL010000512.1:0-3062 GCA_966250925.1 uncultured Opitutus sp.
CGCCGTCGCCGTAGGTGCTGGTGATGACGAGCACGTTCTCCACCGCGGCGAGTTCGGCGGCAGTGATGGCGGCCATGTCGGCGATCTTCGCTTCGAAACCGCGCTGACCGGCGGCCTTGGCGGCCTGCTTGGCGAGCGATTCGGCGGTGCCGGTCTGCGAACCCCAGAGGATCGTCAGCGGCTGGGCGGCAGGCGCTGCGATTTCAGATTTTAGATTTGAAATTTGAGATCCGTCGGCCGGCGTGCGGCAGAAGGCGCCGGCGAAGAAGCCGTTGAGCCAGGCGCGCTGCTCGGGGCTGAAGGGGGCGCTGTCGGGGACGAAGGGAACGGTCGGTGACATGTCTGAAGTAAGATGTTTGATGTAGGATGTGGGGGCGGATTTTACGCGGTGGTGGCGTAGAGTTCCTGGAGTTTGCCGACACTGTGGCGGCGGGTCCACTGGACGAAGGATTCGCCCTTGTCGTGGTTTTTCTGATACAGCGCGATCAGCCGATCGATCATGTCGGGCAGTTCGTCGTGACCGACGCCCTTGAAGATTTCGCGGGCGATGCCCTGTTCCTGATCCATGCCGCCGCCGAGCACGATATGGTAACCCTCGCGGCCGTCCTTGAGCTTGGTGGCGACGCCGCCGATGTCGCCGCAGTAGTGCTGGGCGCAGGAATGGGCGCAACCGGTGAGGTGGATGTTGATTGGCAGGTCGGTTTCGCGGTCGTGCTTGCGCAGGTGTTTGGCAAGCGCGACGGCGTGACCCTTGGTGTCGGCGGAGGCGTATTTGCAGCCCTTGTTGCCGGTGCAGGCGATCACGCCGGCGGTGGTGGAGGAGGGCTTGGTGGAGAGCCCCATACGCTCCAGGCTGGTCTCGACGGTGTGGACGTAGGCGTCGGGGATGTCGGGCAGGAGCAGGTTTTGCCAGACGGTGAGGCGCACCTCGCCGCTGCCGAAGTTGTCGGCGAGATCGGCGACGCGACGCACCTGCCAGGATTCGAAACGGCCGACCGGAATGATGGGGCCGATGTAGTTGAGGCCGCGCTGGATCTGGCGGTAAACGCCGACGTGGCCGTGTTTGAGGACCGGCTTGCGGGGTTCGCAACGTTCGAGCGGCAGGCGCTGGAGCGGGAAGGCCACGCGCTTGCCGGATTCCTCGACGAATTTGTCGTCGCCCCACTTTTCGAGCAGATACTTGAGGCGGGCCTTCTTGCGGTTGGTGCGGTCGCCGTTTTCGGCGAAGACGCGGACCATGGCGGCGGCCAGCGGGAGGGCCTGATCGGGTTTGATCAGCAGCCCGGTGTCGCGGGCGAAATCCTTGTGGCCGGTGATGCCGCCGAGTTGGACGCGGAAGTAGACACCCGGCTCGACGCCGGCGACGCCTTCGCCCACGCGCACGGCGAAGAAGCCGATGTCGTTGGTGTCGGCCGCGGCCGAAATGGTGCCGCCGCCATCGAAGGCGATGTTGAACT
This sequence comes from uncultured Opitutus sp., assembly GCA_966250925.1. GTDB lineage: Bacteria > Verrucomicrobiota > Verrucomicrobiia > Opitutales > Opitutaceae > Actomonas. The sequence continues at coordinate 1,458 of CBINJL010000512.1, forward strand.
TGCGCGGCAGGCCGTAGAGGTCGCGATGATTGAGGATGTAGTGGTGCAGCGCCTTGGCGAAGGGCCGCACGTCGATCAGCTCGTCGCGATCGATGCCGGCGGTGGGCGTGGCGGTGATGTTGCGAATGTTGTCCGCGCCCGATCCTTTGGCGGTGAGGACGAGATCCTGCACGCGGGTAAGGACTTCGACGATGTCCTTGGGTTTGAATTCGCGGAGCTGGAAGTTCGCGCGGGTGGTGATGTCGAGACGGCCGTTGCCGAGATCGTCGGCCAGCTTGGCCAGGCCACGTAGTTGTGTCGTGGTGACAATGCCGGCGGGAATGCGCAGGCGGATCATGAAACTGTCCTGCGCCGGAGCGACGTGGAACAGACCGAAGAACTTGAAGCGGAAGCAGTCCGGTTCGTCGGGAAATTTGTTGGCGTCGGCATGGGCGACGAGGCGTTCCCAGACATCGAGGCCGTTGAGTTCATGTTTCCAGAGCTCCGGTTTGCACAGATCGGCCAGCGGCGTGCCAAACACCGTTTCCCCGGCGGGAGCCGTGCCAAGATTGGCACCGCCGGCGGTCGGATCACCGGTCAACCGGCCCTGGCCGTTGAGTCCGACGTAGGGCACGAAACCCGAGGCGGAAACACCGGCGAGGAAACCCTGCAGGTATTCCTTCTGTTCGGGGGTGAAGCCGCCGGAGACGGGCGGAGGGAGTTGGACAAGATTGCTCACGGTGCTGCGTGTAATTTTCTTATCCGCCCTTGAGCACTGGCGGTGCCATGCCAACGCGATCGGTAATTAAAGCTGCCAATCGAATTGATTGAAATGATGAGCAACGCGCATTGATGAACCAGGCGCATCCCGTTCGGTTGGACGCGCCTGGCAGGTATGAATCGGCGGAGGTCGGTCAGCCGAAACGGTCAGTAGGCAAAATTGACCTCGATACTGAAACGGTCGGTGTCGACCGAGAATCCATCGGCCTCGTAGGTGGCGAATTTTGCGATGGCGGTGAAGCGCTGGGCAAATTTGTAGGCCGCGACGAGATCGATTTCCGAACCGTAATCGGCGCCGCCGGTTTCGGCCGAGAAGTCGTGATAGAACGCGGTGAGGTTCACGCCGGCGATCTGGGTGCCGAGGCTGAAGTAGAGGTCTTCGATCCCGGTGCCCGGCGTGGTGAGGAACATGTCGGCGAAACCGTTAAACGCGTGCAGGGTGGCGAGCGGGGTTTGGAAGCCGCGGCCGTTGTCCGCGCCGAGCACTTCATAACCGACCTTGGCGGTCACCGTGCCGAACTTGGCGCCGAACTCACCGACGTAGTAGGTGGCGGTGTAGTCAAACGGACTGTTGCCGTAGTCGGATTGCGTGGCGATCTCGGCGCGGTAGAGCAGGGTGAGACCGTCGTCGATCTTATGGCTGCCGGCGTAGCTCACGCCGTAGGACGCGCTGGAATTGGCGGCGGCGTTGTCGAAATCGAGCAGGTAGGCGTAGACGTTGAAGGAGCCGGGACCGACGTCCTTGAACGCGACATTAGCGAAATGACTGTCCGAATCGAAGTCGCGTTCATCGGAGAAGATACGGTTGATCTGCCAGAGGTAACCGTATTCGGCGGAGATGGCGGG
>CBINJL010000513.1:0-3060 GCA_966250925.1 uncultured Opitutus sp.
CGATGAATCAACGACTTGCGTGACTCCACCCCTCCAGTTGCGGAAGTCGGGTTAATATCAATTTTGGAACGTAGGTTGATTCGCGCTATCCGGCTCGATGTGCGCGGGTAGGTGTGACGATCACCGGCGATAGGCGACCGTCACGCCGTTGGCCTGACCGTGATTGTGGCAACGCACCCAAAGGCGGCCGGTGGACGAGTCGTGCCACCACCCGTCGCGATCGTATGACCAGAAGGTGGTCGCATCGGTCGCCGCAGTGAGACGGGTGCCGGTCGTGGTGCGAACGGATTCCGGCGTATCCTGTGAGCGAATACGCAGGATGAAGTTCTGCCGCGAGGCGCTCCAGCGGGCTTCGACCGTGTCGCGGGATGCCGAGGCCGTGAGGTCCATGGTGACGGTTTCCCCGTGATCGCTCAGCGTGAACGAGCTCATGCCGTTTTGCTGCGGCCACATCGCCCAGGTAACGTAACCGGACGAGCTTTCGGTGCCGAATCCGGTCACCGCGTTGCTCACTTCCAGCGGCAGGATGGCGCCTTCGCGCACGTAGAGCGGGAACTGGCGGAAGCCGAGCGGGCGGCCCGGCCCCCAGCGCACGGTCTGACCGCCTTCCTGGACGTCGTTTTCATCCCAGAAGGAGATCCAGCGGCCGGCCGGAAGATAGACCTGGCGGTGCCATTCCATGTCGGTGATCGGCGCCACCAGGAGAGAATTGCCCAAAGTGAATTGGTCGTCGACCCGCCAGGTTTTCATGTCGTCCTGATAGTCCCAGACGAGCGGGCGAACGACCGGTTCGCCGGCATCGTGGGCGCGCTGGGCGAGACTCATCCAGAACGGAGTGAGCTCGGTGTGGAGCCAGGCGAGATGGCGGAACTGCGCGACCGCTTCGTCGGAAAACCACCACGGCATGTGCAGCGTCTGCATGCCGGGCAACATCGCGCCAAACTGCGCCCAGCGGAGCCAGACGTCTTCGCCGGCGGGTCGGTTCTGAAAACCGCCGATGTCGGTGGAGATGAACGGCACGCCGGAGAACGCCAGCGAGATGCTGGAATAGACGGACGACGGCAGGCCGTTGCGGGCAAAGGAGCCGGTGAGATCGCCGGGCCATTTGAAATTCGCATGGGCGGAAGCACCGAACCAGCTCGCGCGCGGAATCAGCAGATAATCGTCGCCGCGTTTTGCGCGCATCGCCTCAGCGAAGACCTGATTGTAGGGCAGGGCGTAGGCGTTGTGGTGGGTGGCGCCGGTGCGCCCGCCGAAGAGCTGCGCATCGGGAGGGATATCCTGGCCGGCATCGAGTTTGAAGCCGCTGAAGCCAAGATCGACCGCGGCTTCGATTTCCTTTTTCCACCACGCAAAGGCGTCGGGATTGTAGAGATCGATGTAGTTGTAGAAGACGCCGTCGAGTTCACCCGAGTCGGTCATGACCGGTTCACCGGCGACATCGGTGGCGCGGGCCGGGCGAGCGAGATAACTGTGTTGGGCGGCGTGGGCGAAGTTGGGCGAATCGGGCAGGGTGTAGGGCACCGTCCAGGCCAGCACTTCGACTCCGCGATCGTTGAGGCTGCGGATCAAGCCGCGCAGATCTTCGCTGAATTCCGGATTGGGCACGAAGCTCGTGCGATGGGTTTGCCACGGTGGCTCCATCCAGACCACGCCCACCGGAATATCCAGCGCGTGCAGGCGGTCGACCATGTCGAGTTTGTGGTGTCCGCGCAGGGTTTCGATCGACGCGTCCGGCTGGTCGGGATCGCTCATCAACCAGAACCACGGTTTGAACGCCCAACGCGGCGGGAGGGCGGGCGGACCAAATCCTTGAAAGACTTCCGCGACCGTGTCCGCGATCGAGTCGCCGAACACGACGGTGAAGGCGAGGCTGCCGGTCGGCGCCTCAAACACGATCTCGTCGGCGCGCGTCTGCCCGACGTCGAAATGCACCCGGCCGCCAAAATCGAGGAAGAAGGCGTAGTTGCGGGTCGAGACGAAGTAGGGGAGGTAGGCGCACTCGTCGGGCGTGCCGTTGTGATTCCAGATATCGAGCTGGGAGCCGCGCTGGGCGACGCGACCGTTCCAGGTTTCACCGAAACCGTAGACTTCCTCGACCGGTTCGAGGCGGATGCGCCCGCGCAATGCCGTTGCGGCGGGGACATCGAGCGTGACGGTGAGGCCGTTTTCTCCGCGGGCGGCGAGGGCCGGTGTCGCGGAGGCGACGTGTTGCCATTGGCCGTCGATTTCAAATTCCAGTCCGAGCAGTTCGAAACGCTGCGCGGTGTCGTCGGCCGGGTGAAGTTGTAACGCGCCGGCGGCGTGATGCCAGGCGCCGTTCAGGCCGTTGGTGTCGACCGCCAGGGGAGGGGCGGCTCCCAGGGGAATGGCGGCTCCGAGGCACGCAAAAGCCGCGGCAAGACGATGGCATTGTTTTCGGACGGCCGCGGAGGAAAGGAAGGCAAGGGACATGATGGAGTCGGAAGCAGAATACGGGGGAGGTGAGAAAGTCGATGGTATCGAGAAATAGGATACGCTGAGAGCAGCAGTGCCGACACAGTCGCGGATCACGGCGTCGCGGGCGTCGGGTCCAGCGGAAACGGCCAGTCGGGTGATGGCGTGCGCGCCGTGCGGAAGGCGGGCTGCAGCTCGGCGAGGATTTCCGGATGCGTGCGGGCGAGGTCACGGGTTTCGCCGGGATCGTCGGGCAGGTAATAGAGTTCGGTCGGACCGTTGATGTCGGGGCGCACCACCTTCCAATTGCCGAGGCGCGCGGCCTGCGGCCGTTTCTTCTCGTAGAATTCCCAATACATCAGACGGTTCCACAGCTCCGGCTGCGCCTGGCCGAGAAACAACGGCCGTAGGTTGATGCCGTCGAGACCGGTGGGCGGACGCACGTCGGCGAACGCGGCGAGCGTTGGCAGCACGTCGGGAAAATACCACGGCGAGTCGTCGGTGCGGCCGGCGGCGATGTGGCCGGGCCAGCGAACGATCATCGGCACGCGGATGCCGCCTTCGTAGAGATCGCGTTTGATGCCACGAAGCGGACCGGAGGAGCGAAACCACGCCGGATCGGCA
>CBINJL010000514.1:0-3055 GCA_966250925.1 uncultured Opitutus sp.
AGCTCGGCGTCCCTGCCGCGGCGATCACGGCCTACATCAACGCGCGCCCCGCGTTGACGGCGGCGAATGCCCTCCAGGAAATCATCACCGAGAAGTACATCGCGAACTTCTTGAAGACGGAGCCGTGGAACGATTGGCGGCGGACGGGGTGCAACTCAAAGCGCTGTGGATCACGCACGGCCACTGGGATCACACCCAAGGCGGCGCGGAAGTGTTGCGGCAGGCGAAGGTGCCGGTGGTGGCGCATCGCGACGACCAGACGTTGATCGAAACGCCCGAAGTCATGGAAGGTTTTATGGGCGAAAAGCTCGGCTTGGAAGGGTTTGCGGTCGATCAGTGGGTGGGGGATGGCGACACGTTGGAAGTGTTGGGCGAGAAAGTGGAAGTGCGCCACGTGCCCGGTCATTGTCCCGGCAACATCATGTTTGTTTTTCCGCGACTCGACGCGGCGTTTGTCGGCGACGCGATCTTTGCGGGCAGCATCGGCCGCACCGATTTGCCGGGCGGTTCACTGGAAGTGCTCAGCCGCTCGATCCGAGAACGCATCTACACGTTGCCCGACGCGACGACGCTTTATCCGGGGCACGGCGGCGCGACCACGGTGGGGCAGGAAAAACGCAGCAATCCCTATGTCCAAGGCTGAAGGGCAGGTTCACGAAACGTTCATGGCCCGCGCGCTCGAATTGGCGCGGCGGGCTTGGGGCGAAACGCATCCCAACCCGATGGTCGGCGCGGTCATCGTGGAGGCCGGCGAAATCGTCGCCGAAGGCTGGCATGCGCGCGATGGTGGACCACATGCGGAACGCGTGGCGCTGACCGCGCTGGGGCGGGCCCCGAAGCCGGGCGCGACACTCTACGTAACACTCGAACCGTGTTCGACCGCGGGACGCACCGGCGCGTGTTGCGATGCGATTCGCGAGGCCGGGATCGCGCGGGTGGTGGTCGGCGCAGTTGACCCGAATCCTGATCATGCCGGCCGCGGCTTGCAGGTTCTGCGCGACGCCGGAGTCGAAGTGATCGAAGGCGTGCTGACGCGTGACTGCACGGACCTGAATCTGATTTTCAATCACTGGATCACGACCGGGCGGCCGCTGCTGGCGGCGAAGACGGCGGTGACGATCGACGGTCGCATCGCCTGCCGCACCGGCGACAGCAAGTGGATCACCAACGAAGCCTCACGGGCGGACGTGCATCACTGGCGACGATTGTTTCCCGCCATCGCGGTGGGCGCGATGACGGTATTGCAGGACAATCCGCGGCTCACGGCACGGTTGCCCGATGGCGGCGAGTGGAGCCCGCAGCGATTTGTATTCGATGGATTGTTACGCACGGTCGTCGATCGCAACATGCCCGCGCTTTACACGGACGAGTTTCGCGACCGGACGATTGTGGTGACGACGCCGCACGGCGGTCTCGGCTACGTGCGGAAGTTGGAAAACCTCGGCATCCAGGTCTGGGTGATTCCCTCCGACACGCAGCGGGTGAACTTCGAGGACTTCAAACAGCGTTGCGCGGCGAGCGGCATCAGCGGTGTCTATTTTGAAGGTGGCGCAATGTTGATCGGTGAACTGCTGCGCACCCGCGGGCTCGATTATCTTTTCAACTATCGCGCGCCGATCCTACTGGCCGACGACCGGGCGAAGTCCGGCTTCACCGGCCTGCGCACGGAAAAACTGGCGCATGCGCTGCGACTGGCCGACGTGCGCCACGACGTGTTCGGCGATGATCAATTGATTCGCGGCCGCGTGGTTTATCCCGACCGCGTGCAGGTCGATGAAAACTTCCTTGTCCGCTGATGTCGTCCTTTCCCCGGATCATTTATCTCGCGTCGGGCAACGCCCACAAAGTGCGGGAACTGCAGGAGCTCGCCGATGCCGCCGCGCTGCCGCTCGTGATCCGTTCCGCGCGCGAAGTCGGCGGCATGCCGCCGGTGGTGGAAGACACCGGCACGTTTGCGGGCAACGCAGGCAAGAAGGCGGCGGCGTTGCTGCCCTTGCTGCCGGACGGCGCGTGGGCGCTGGCCGACGACAGCGGAATTTGCGTCGATGCGCTTGATGGCGATCCCGGTGTCGAGTCGGCCTACTTCGCCGGCCCGCAAGGCGACGATGGTGCCAATCTCGCGAAGCTGGTTGATGTCATGCGCGACGTGCCGGCGGAGCATCGTGGCGCGCACTATGTCTGCGTGCTGCGTCTGCAAGGAGCGGACGGTCTGGACGAAACCTTTGAAGGCTTTTGTCACGGCACGCTCGCGGTCGACCCCGTCGGCACGGGTGGCTTCGGTTACGATCCGCTGTTCGTGCCGATCGGCCACGAGACGACGTTTGGCGTGCTGCCGGCGGAAACGAAACAGGCCCTGAGCCATCGGGCCCGGGCCTGGGAAGCGTTGGCCGATTGGTTTCGCAATCGATCCGATTGAACTGACGGACAATCAGAAGCCGATGCTGTTGAGCACGGCGGCATCGGCGGGATTGCCGGGGCGCAGGAAACGGTGGTCGCTCGGCCGGAAGATCATTGCCATGGGAATGCCGGGTGGGAAGGTGCCGTTGACCAGATCCTGATGGTAGCGCACCGACGGGATGGCGTAGGCGCCGTGGGCGTGCCAGTATTCCTCGGCGAGGTTGTTCACGCTGCGACCGTAGGCCTGTTTGATGTCCTGGATCTCGCTCTTGAACATGCCCACGACGGAGCCCTTGAAGACGATGGGCGGACCGCTGTTGTAGAGCGATTGGAAGTGTTCGAAGGCGTGGATGAAGAATTCAAAAACCGGATACTCGCCGGTGGCGATGCAGGCGGCGATCTCGATGCGGCTGCCGGCGGGGCGGCTGGAGGACTGGTTGTTGTGGCCGAGGAAACTGTCGACGCGGTTGGAGGCCCAGCCGCTGGTCAGGACAGTGAACATGTCGCAGAAGATGGCGGCGGGAATCTCGCCGAAATCGCGCGTGGCGTAGGCATCGGGCGCGGTGCTGTTGATGTTGGTGCCGGAGTAGATGTTGCCGTCGGAATTGTAGGAGCCGACCATGTAAACCGGCAGATTGGTTCCGAGGGTGAAGCCGGT
>CBINJL010000515.1:0-3054 GCA_966250925.1 uncultured Opitutus sp.
GATCTCCCGCGCGTCATCCGAACAGGCGTCCGGCGTCGAGCAGGTCAACCGCGCCATCACCGACATGGACCGGGTGACGCAGACCAACGCCGCCTCCGCCGAGGAAGCCGCCGCCGCCGCCGAAGAGCTCAACGCCCAGACCGAGACGTTGCACGGCTCCATCGCGCAACTCGCCCGCCTCATCGGCAGCAATCTCGACGAGCTCACCCACGGTGTCGGCACCGCACCCAGTTCGCCGTCGCACTTCGCCGCGCCTCCCGCCGCCCGCCGTCCGGCGTCATCCGCGCGTCACTACGCGATGTCGTAAAACGGTTGTTCGCCGTGAACGCGGCCCGACACCGCGTTCACGGTTCACACATCGCCGCCCTGCGGGCGCAGCACGATCTCCTCGACGACGGTGTGGCGCGACAGGCGGTAGATGTCGAAGAACGCCCGCGCCACATCGGCCGTCGGCATCATGCGGGCGGCTTCGACACCGCTGCCGTCCCATGACGGCGACACCGTCGCCCCGGGATATACGGTGGTCACGCGCACGCCGGTCGGCTTCAGTTCTTCGCGCATGACCTTGGACAAACCGGTCACGCCAAACTTCGCCGCGCAATAGCCCGCGCCGCCCGGATACGCCTGCAGGCCGGCGATCGAACTCATGTTGAAGACGTGACCGCGCCCGCGTTTGACCATGCCCGGCACCAGCGCGCGCGAGACGAGAAACAGACTGCGCAGGTTGGCGTTGATGAGTCCGTCGAAGTCGTCGGCGTTCATCGAAAGAAACGCGGTCGGCGCGAACTTTCCGGCGTTGTTGATCAACACGTCGACGGCCTTGAAACGCTTCAACACGTCGACCGCCATGCCGGCGACCGAGGCTTCATTGCTCACGTCACAGACAAATGTTTCCGCCCCCGCACCGTGCTTGGCACAGGCCTGCGCGACTTTGGTGAGATTGGCGGCGTTGCGCGCCACCAGCGCCAGGCGCACGCCGGCCCCCAGTTCACGGGCAAACGTCTTCGCAATCTCCGCCCCGATTCCCTGGGACGCTCCGGTGATCAAAACAACAGGTTTAGGCATGATTCAAAATTAACCACAGATGGACACGGATTGACACTGATTCCCTACCACGGATTTCACACCAAGGCCGCCTCATCACACGAATTTCAGGAAGGAGGCGAAACGAGGATCTGTGTTTATCTGTGTTCATCTGTGGTGAAAATTCCGGGCGTTTTTTAACCACTGATAAACACTGATTCTGGGAGATCCCAAAATGCTGATAAGTGTTAATAAGTGTGCATCAGTGGTTAAATCTTCAGGGCGATACGGTGACTGGCGACCAACGGAGGTTTTCAACCACTGATGGACACTGATTAACACTGATCCGTAATTCAGATATTCTCTGAATCCGTGTTCATCTGCCAAGGGCAGGGATTCTGTTCCTTCGCGATCTTTGCGACCTTGGTGTAAATTCAGAACCCGGGAACTTCAGCACACCAGGTCGCGGAAGTTCATGAAGTCGGCGCGGAAGCCGCCGGGCACGCCCTTGCAGATCACGCTCACCGCGTCGTGCGAATGCAGCGATTCGAGGTGAGCGCAGGCGACTTCGAAATCGGCGATGCGTTTGTCGGCGGCGAGTTCCGCATAGAGCAGCCGCGCTGCGTCCTCGACAAACTTGAGATACACGCCGTTGAGCTCGGCGAAGGCCTGCTCGTCCTCGCGTTTCACCATCACCTGCGTCTCGGTCTTGAGCGCGTTCAAGCAGTGCTGCTGCAGGTCCTCGATGGCGAGCGCCTTGCCCGGCGCGAGCTCGATCTTCACCCGCGCCTTCGAGCGCTGGTTATGCGGCGTCGCGTAGGCGCCGCGCACGTCTCTGGCGTGCTCGGAAAGCTCCGCACTGCACGGACAGGCCGAGGAATAGACGAAGTCGAATTCAATGAATCGCCGGAACGCGCCATCAGCCGCCACCGTGGCCTCGTAGGCCACGCGGTAGTATTGCCAGCCTTCAAGGCCGCTGCGCAGCGAGGTTTGTCTGATCGGATAGGAGAACTCCAACCGCAGGCGCGCATCGAGCGCACCCACCTTGCGCCGGTAGCCGGCGAGGATGCGCTTCATCAGCGCAAACGTGACCGGCTCGTCCTGGTGTTCGTAGAACGAGCGCACGATGCGGCTCATGTTGATCCCCTTGAGCGAGGCATCGAGCGACACGCTGCCGGTCACACTCGTCTCCAGCGTCATCGCGTCGCCGGCGCGGGTGCGGAATTTCAGCGGTAGCCGAAAATTGGATACGCCGACCTGCTGGATCGCCACCGGTGCGCCGACGACGGCGTCCTCCGCCTCCATCATGTCGGGCAAATCCGCCCGGTAGGCCGGCGTCACGACAAACGCCTGGTCATAACTGCGCTGCAGCCGGGCGGCGGAACCGCCCGCGCGATGCAGATACATGGTCTTCTTTTTCTTCATTTTCGTTTTTCCTTTCCGCGGCCAGGCGGTTGGAACGATAACCGTAGCCCCGCACCCGCGGGGTTAGCTGGCCGATGCCGTGATGGCGTTTCAGCCCGAATCGGGCCCGTAAAAATCGACGTAGTTGCGCGGCGTCTCGAACAATCGCACGCGATGCAGGCGTCCGGCCGGCAGGGCCGGCGCGAGACGTTGCCAGAATGCGATGGCGAGGTTTTCCGCCGAGGGAATCACACCGCGCAGCCAGCGCACCTCCTCGTTGAGATTGCGATGATCGCAGTCCTGCAGAATGCGTTCCTCCAGGATGCGTTTCAGATCACCGAGATCGATCACGTAGCCGGTGGCCGGATCGGGCTGCCCCGCCACCGTGACTTCGAGCACGTAGTTGTGACCGTGCCACCGCGGATTGTTGCACGGACCGAAGGTCGCCTTGTTCCACGCCGCGCTTTTCTCCGGATTGTGCAGACGATGCGCCGCGTTGAAATGCACCTGCCGGGTCACAAAAACCGTGCCGGTCAGGGCGCGCGGTTGCGCATCGCGGGACTGGGATTGGGAACGGGCCATCGAGGCCGCCAACCTGACCCGAACCGGCGGCGGGTCAATGCCCGG
>CBINJL010000516.1:0-3047 GCA_966250925.1 uncultured Opitutus sp.
GGCGGCGGACATGCTGGTGGCGGTCGAGGCACGTTTCGCAGATTGTGACGTGTTCATTGCGGTGGCGGCGGTGGCCGATTACCGGCCAAAGCTGCGCGCGGGGCAAAAAGAAGCGAAGGTGAAGGGGCCGCTGACGTTGGAACTGGAGCCGACGGTGGACATCCTGCGCACGATGGGGGAGCGGCGTCGGCCGGATCAGATTCTGGTGGGGTTTGCCGCGGAGACGTCGGAGCTCGACCGCAAGGCGCCGGCCAAGCTCCGGGCCAAGGGCTGCGATTGGATCGTCGCCAACGACGTGAGCGCGGCGGGCATCGGCATGGAAGCGGAGGACAACGCGGTGACGTTGTGGAACGAGGAAGGGAAGGTGGCCACGTTGCCCCGCGCGCCGAAAGCGCAGATCGCGTCGGCGATCCTCGCGCACGTGTTGCCGGAGTGAAGGCGCGTGAGCGTTTCGCGTTCCTGAGCCAGAGTATAAGGCGGCGGAAGGAAGAGACGGGGCGCGGGAGGAGAAAGATTAAGATAAAGAATAAAGAGAAAGAGTTTGGCCGGTCTTTCTCGGCAGGAACCTGATCTTAACCTCCGCCGGCGGAGCCGTCGTCCAGGAAACTGGTCTGGGTGGGGCGGCGGGATTTGTTGCGGGCGGCCTTGAGGGCGTCGTCCTCGTCGCCGGAGAGATGTCGTGGCGGTTTGGATACGCGTTGCGCGACGGCGGATTCGCGGTCGCTGACGATGCGATCGCACATCCCGTGAATCTGGAGGCGCAACCACTTCGTCGTGGCGCTGGTGGCGCGGTAGTCGGCTTCGCCGTAGTGGTCGATGCGGCCGACCTGGCGCAGACGGTCGTTTTGTTCGAACTCGCCGATGGATTCGGGATTATAGACCGCGTAGGCCTTGCCGCCGCCTTTTTTGACCACGGAAAACGACGGGATGTCGCTGGGGCCGTCGGCGATGTAGATCATGTTTTGCACCGGGATGCGGCGGTCTTCGGGCTTGATGTTGGAATTCACATCAATGGCCGCATTGCGGTTGGTGCCCTTGTTGATTTCGAAGATGGCCTTGGTCTTGGTGGTGTTGTCGATGACCATGCCGATCTGGGCGATCTCGGACTCGGCGGAAAGGGGCATTTCGTCCTGTTGAAGAAAGCCGGGCTGCAGCGGGTTTTCCACAAACTCGCAGGCCCAGATGCCGTCGACTTTGCCGGCCAGCGCACTGCCACGCACCATTTCGGCGAGGCCGGTGCTCACGATGTAGTGTTCGAGCGCGATCTCGTGCTTCACGTATTCGGGGCGCTCGCGCACCCATTGCCGGCTGAGATCGAAGAAGCCGGGCATGCCGGGATAAAACTCAATCTCGGCGCCGCACTCGCGGAGGATGCGATTGTTGAGTCCCGCCATCTCGCCGGAAAGCACGTAGGTGAGCAGGTGGTTCAGGTAGGCGATCTCGCTCGAAATGTGATAACCGCGCTTCTTGTAGTGCGGCACAAGACCATTGGTCTCGGCCCAGAAGTTGGCCTCGTCGATTCCGTAGCGACGAAACAAGGGCGTCTGCATGTAGCGCGGGATGAGCGTTTTGTCGAAATCCCAAATGCAGGCGATGATGTTCTGGGTGAATAGCGTGGCGGCCATGGCGGCAAGGAAAGTCCGGGCAACGGCATGTCGCGGTGGCGACGCGGCCGGCTTTTCCCGGACCATGGCGCGGGGCGGGCGTGGCGCAAAGCGCAAAATCGGCCGCTTCGTTCTTCCTTTTATTTCCGGTTCACGCCTTATGGACTGTTCGTTTCGTCATGCCTGACCTTCCCGACATCGCTCCGTTCCGCCGCCGTCTCGACGAGTTGGACGCGCAGTTGGCCGATCCGAACCTGTTTGCCGATCCGCGGCGGGCGGCGACGGTGTCGCGCGATCAGCAGCGGATGGCGCGGCTGGTGCAGGACTACGATCAGTTGCTGCAAACCGAGCGGCAACTCGCGGAGGCGCGGACGTTGCTGCGCGACGACAAGGCCGATCCGGAGCTGCGCGAACTGGCCGAACTCGAACTGCCGGAAAACGAAGAACGCCGCGACGAACTCACGCGGGCGGTGCTGGTCGCAATGATCCCGCCGGAGCCGACGGATTCGCGCAACACGTTGCTCGAAATCCGCGCCGGCGCAGGCGGCGACGAAGCGGCGTTGTTTGCGGGCGAACTTTTCCGGGCGTATTCACGTTTTGCGGACACGCAGGGGTGGAAGGTGCAGACGATGTCGTCGAGCGGCGCCGAGCGCGGCGGCTTCAAGGAAATCATCGCCCTGATCACCGGCGACGCCGTGTATCGTCAGCTCAAGTTCGAGAGTGGCGTGCATCGCGTGCAACGCGTGCCGGTGACCGAAGCCAACGGACGCATTCACACCTCGACGGTGACGGTGGCGGTGATGCCGGAGGCGGAGGAAGTCGACGTGCAGATCGATCCGGCGGATCTCGAAGTCAGCATCAGTCGCGCCAGCGGTCCGGGCGGGCAGGGCGTCAACACGACCGACTCGGCGGTGCAGTTGCTGCACAAACCGACGGGGTTGATCGTGACCTGCGCCGACGAACGTTCGCAGATCAAAAACAAAGCGCGGGCAATGACCGTGCTGCGCGCGCGTTTGCTGAAGATGAAGGAGGAGGAGGAGCGCGCAAAATACGCGGCGCAACGGCGCGGGCAGATCGGCACGGGCGACCGCAGCGAACGCATCCGCACTTACAATTTCCCCCAGAGCCGCATCACCGATCATCGCATCGGGCTGACACTGCACAGTCTGCCGCAGGTCATGGAAGGCGAGTTTGACCCGTTGGTCGACGCGTTGCAGCAGGAAGACATGGCGCTGAAGCTCGCTGCGTTGGATCATGGCAGCGCGACGCCGGCATGGGCGTTGCCGGGAGGTCGTGAGTGACGATGATCAGCCTGCTCGAAGTGGTGCAGAAGACGGCCGGCTTTCTGGAAAGTCGCGGCGTGGAACAGGCGCGATTGAACGCGGAGCTGTTGATCGGTCACGCGCTCGGTCTGCCGCGCATGCAACTTTATCTGCCGTTCGA
>CBINJL010000517.1:0-3044 GCA_966250925.1 uncultured Opitutus sp.
CGCACGTAGACGTCGATGAGGTTGGTCTCCATGTCGTAGGAGGCTTCCCACACTTTCTCCGCGATCAGCGTGCGGGTCAGCACCCGTCCCGCGTTCTGCATAAACAACTCCAGCAACGCCAATTCCCGGTTGGTCATCTCCACCGCCACCCCCTCCACCGTCACCGCTCTCGCCAGCAGGTCGAGTCGCACCCCTCGCCGCTCCAACACGGTCGCCCGGGTGGCGCCGCTCTGCCGCCGCAACAGCGAACGCACCCGCGCCACGAGCTCATCCACACTGAACGGCTTGGGCAGATAATCGTCCGCCCCGATGTTCAATCCGCGGATACGATCCGAAACCGCATCCCGCGCGCTGAGGATCAGCACCGGTTCGTTGAATCCACTGCTCCGCCATGCCTTGAGCAAATCTAGCCCGTCGCCATCCGGCAGGCCGAGATCGAGCACGATCACATCATAGGGAGAATCCGCAAGGGCATCCTGCGCCGCAGCCGCTGTCCCCACCAGCCGCACCGTATGACTCTGCTCTTCCAACGCCTGCGCGACGAATTGCCCGACCTTGCGCTCGTCTTCGACCACCAGAACTTTCACCGCCCGGCCTCCGCGCCCGCGGCCCCGGCGGTCCGCAAGCTTTGCCAGCGCCAGATCGCCACTGCCGCGAACACTCCTGCCGCGATCAGCACCCCACGCGTCGGCACAGCGGTAAGATTCTGCGCCAGCCCGATGCCGATGCCGGAGCCAATCCATCCCGCGCCGGCACAAATCACCGCCGCCTGCCAGACGCGGCCGCTGCGGGCCGGGTAATAGACCAAAACCGTCGAATAGAGCGATACCCCGGCCGCATAGACCCAGCCTGCACCGCCACCGCCGCCACCCAGCCAGAGACTGCCTCCGGCCAACAACAGGAAGCCGAGCGCCAGCGGCCCGATCCGGCCACCGCGATCCAGCCAGCGTCCGGCCAACAGCGCCGCCCCGAGGTGCACCGCCGCATTGCCCCACAAACGACCCGCCCCTGACCAGGTCACCGCTTTCAAGTCGTCGACCTGCTGGATCACGTAAAACACCGCCGAATCGAGTGCCACCAGCACCGCGAGGAGAATCAGCCAGCGCACTACCCCGACCGGCTTGTATTCATATTCCGGTGACACCGATGGCTCCTGCGGAGCGAGGAACGGCGATAAAATCGACGCCGTCGCCGCCACCAGCGCCGCGACGATGGTATGCCCGCGGGCCGACGCCTCAAACACTCCCGGCAAGTTACACAACGCGTAAGCCGCGCCGGTGCCCGCACCGATCGTGAGGCCCAGACGCCTTGTGCCAATCACCGGCCGCAAGCCGGAAGCCAGAATCACCGTGAGCCAGCCCAGCGACAGTCCGCAGACCAGCGCACTGAGCAACATCAGCGGCCACACCGTCGCACCGAGCGCCAGCGCCGCCGCGACCGCACAGGCCCGAAATCCCCAGCTCACCTGGTGTTGCCAGCCGATCAGTTGGAACCGCCAGGCGGCAAACAGACTCCCCGCCACGCCGCCGACACCGAGCGTGGTCATCAATCCGCGCAAACGCCATTCCGCGCCCGCGGTCAACGGCCGCGCCAGCTCCAGCAGCGCAAACTCCGCGAAGAGCAGAAAATAAAAATAGGTCGCCGCCACCGCCATTCCGGCCGCAATCAACGCCGAACGCTCGGGCACGAACTGCGTTTCGCCCGACGCCAGTCCCGGCACCTGCACGCCCCACATCAGCGCCGCCCCTTTCCCCGCGGTGCCGGCCGCGGCCACGTTCTTGTCCGGCCGGTTTCGGCCCGTTTCACGCTCAACCATAGCCGGGCAGCGTGGCCAGCCAGCCCCGGTTGAGGCAACAAATCCCGCCGGCAATTCGCACCCGTCGCCCCGCGGCTTCCTCCGCGTTCAGGCATGCGGAGCCTCCCCCTGCAGATGAAATCTCACCATCACGACCGGGTTCACCCTAAAAATCAGAAAGTTGCGTATCGCCGGCAGCCCCCAACGCTCCACATCCACCGGCGCTTCGCCATCAATCACCACCGTGCGATTCTCGGTGAGAATTGTGATCGGGAAACTCAGTCCATGCGTCTGACCGTGCAGCGTCAGCCGGCCCGATGCGGTCACGCGTCCGCCCGCACCGATCCGCAGGTCCTGCAATTCGAAACGCCCTTCCGGAAAGTGCACCGTATCCTGCCAGGCATGCATGTGACGGTCACGCCGGTCTTCCCCTGTGACTACATCGGCAAATCTGAAGACCAGTTCCGCCGCCTGCACCCGCCGCGACTCCGGATCCACCTCCACCTGCGCCTCATAGTCAGCCAGCTCGCCGACAAACGACCCCAACGTGGCCGTTACATCGATTTCAATGCGCGACTGCTCCCGATCAATGCGCAACGGCACCGGAGCCGCCGCACCCAATACCAGTGGCCACAATCCGCAATTCAGCCAATGCCATGCCTTCACCCCGCCAGACTGACACCGCCGCATGAACCCGACGTGAACCGCGCATGAAAACGCGTTCATCTTTCCGCCGCAGTCCCCGCCTGTTGCTCGCGTTCCACCCTCAAGCCTCGCAGCAGCAGCAGGAAAACGAGCCAAGCGAGGAACATCGTCACCAACGTATGACTGAAGTAATGCGCGCCTTTGAGCATTTGGTAACCGCCCATCCCCCAGCCCGCCGCCAGTGCGACCCCGATGGCCCAGCGCCTCCCTCGCCGCGAAACCGCCAGCGCCGCCAGGCCGAACAACGCAAACCCGCCGCTGGCATGCCCGGCCGGGTAACATCGCCCGCAGCGCGCCGGCTGGATGGCGGCCGGATGCGGCGCCCAAGCTTTCACGTAAACGACATCGCCGCCGTAGCGGACATTTTCATACGGGCAGAAAACGTTGGTCATCGCCTTGAGTTGCCCCACCAGCACCGGTGCCAGCACCAGCGTGAGCAAGGCCACGCCCAGCCGCCGCCGGGCGTCCCCGCCCCAACGCCGTCGCCAGCGCACCGGTCCGGCCCACAGCGCTACCAACGCCACCGCCAGTAGGATCAGCAGCA
>CBINJL010000518.1:0-3044 GCA_966250925.1 uncultured Opitutus sp.
CCGGTGAGATCTTAACCTCGACCTCCGGCTCGATCTTGCCGGTGGCGGTGACGAACTGGGTGATGTCGCGCCGGGCGGCGGTGTCGACAAACACCTGCGTGCCCTGTTCGCCCTGGCGCGACTTCATCGCCGCGCCGACGGCCAGGAGGACCAGCAGCAGCACACCGCCGATCAACCACCATTTGCCGGCGGATTTTTTTTTCTTTTTGCGAGCGGGCGCCGCTGCCGGGCGCGGGGATTCGGGGGACGTGGCCATGGTTAGCAGTTGAAAAGGGACTCACAGGGTGCGCCAACCGACCCGATGGGCGCAAGGCTGTCTCCGTCCGCCGCCTCTTCCCGACGTGCGCTCAGGATCGTGGAGGAGCCCCGCAGGACTCCCCCACCACACAACTGATAACTACGAACGGAAACGGTTTTGGTCGCGGGCCGGGATGATGAAAACCCCGCATCGACGAAGGCACGCAAAACCGCGTCCAACGGGACGACGGCGACGGCAAACGGCAAAGCGGAGCGGGACATGGCAGGCATCACACCGCAAATCCGCCCGAAGTTGCAGGAAGTTTGGATGAATGGGATGCGACCGGGATGAGCGGCACCGTCCGCGCCGTTCAGTGTCCGGCGCCGTCGAGCTCGCCCGGTTTGAGCAGCGGCTGAAACGTCGCCTTGTTGGCCGCCTTCATGAACGCCTCCTTCGCGCTGATCGAGCCGTCCTTGACCCGGTCCATCAGGCTCCAGTCCATCGTGGTCATGCCCTCGGCCTTGCCGCTTTCGATGATGGCGCGGATGTTGGCGATCTGGCCGCTGCGGATGGTGTTGGGCAACGCTTCGTGGCGGCGCAGGATTTCGTGCACGGCCACGCGGCCCTTGGGCTCACGTTTGCAGAGGAGCTGCGCCACCACGCCGGCGAGACAACCGGCGAGCATGACCCGCACCTGATTCTGCTCGTCGGCAGGAAACGCGTTGATGATGCGGTCGACGGTCTTGGGCGCGTTGTTGGTGTGCAGCGTGCCGAAGACGAGCATGCCCATCGATGCGCAGCCGAGGGCGAGTTTGATCGTCTCCAGCTCGCGCATCTCGCCCAGCAGCAGGATGTCGGGATCGTGCCGCATCGCGCCCTTGAGCGCATCAGCGAAACTGCGGGTGTGTTCGCCCACCTCGCGGTGCACGATGACCGATTTCTTGTTCGTGTGCACGAACTCGATCGGGTCCTCGATCGTGATGATGTGCCGCGAAGTGGTGGCGTTGATGTAATCGATCATCGCCGCCAGCGTAGTGGATTTACCACTACCGGTGGGACCGGTCACGACGACGAGACCTTCCGAGAGATGACAAAACGACTTCAGCACCTCGGGCAGACGCAGCTCGGCGAAGGACAGGATCTTCGACGGGATCTGCCGGAAAACACCCGCCTGGCCCCAGTGATTGCAGAGGTAGTTGCCGCGAAACCGGGCCACGCCGGGAATCTCGTGCGCGAGATCGAGGTCCTTGCTGGCCAGAAACTCCGTCCAGCGGTGCGGCGGACAGATTTCCTTGAGATAACCTTCCATCTGCGCGGCCGAAACGAGTCCTTCCTCCAGGGGCACGAGGTTGCCCGAGATGCGGGCCTTGGGCGGCAGGCCGACGTTGAGGTGCAGATCCGAGCCGCCCTTTTCGAGCATGAGTCTGAGCAGGCGATCGATGGCGGGAACAGGCATGGGTCAGGTCTGAAGATCTGAAGGTCTCAACGTCTGAAAGTCACAACCAAGGGAGCCCGGCTCATACAATCTGCGCCAGCAGTTGTTTGGTGGCGATGTTCTGGCGGGCGGTTTCAGCGGAAATGCGGCGCTGGCGGTAGAGGTCGAACACGGAACTTTCCATCGCGCACATGCCATCGCGCACGCCGGTTTCGAGCACGTTGCGCAGGCCCTGCATCTTGCCTTCGCGCACCAGCGCGGCGACGGCGGGATTGGCCACGAGAATTTCGCAGGCGAGCACCAGTTTGCCATCCACGCCCGGCAACAGTCGTTGGCACAAGATGCCGCGCAGACTCTCGGCCACGCTGGCGCGGATCTGCGTCTGCTGCGCGGGCGGAAACACGTCGAGCAACCGATTGAGCGTGGTGGCGGCGTCGCTGGTGTGCATGGTGCCGATTACGAGGTGACCGGTTTCCGACGCGCTGATCGCCATTTCAATCGTTTCCAAATCGCGCAGCTCGCCGATCACGATCACGTCGGGATCTTCACGCAGAGCGCCTTTCAGTGCGCTCGCAAAGGAGCGGGTGTGCTCGCCGACCTGACGCTGGGTGATGTTGCAGCCGCGCGAGGGCTGCACGATTTCCACCGGGTCTTCGACCGTGATGACGTGGTCTTCGCGGCGTTGGTTGAGTTCGTTGACGAGCGCCGCCAGCGTGGTGGTCTTGCCCGAGCCAACCGGTCCGGTGACGAGGACGAGACCGTTGTGATAGGACAACAGCTTGCGGATAACCTCGACGTTGCGCAGGCCGAGGGCGTCGAGCTGCGGCACATCGGCCGCGACCATGCGGTAGGCGCCGGCGGCCCCCCCTTTGTGAAACATCAGGTTCACGCGGTAGCGATGCGAAGCGTCGAGCGCCAAGGCATAGTCGTAATCGCGGCGGTCGAGATAGATTTCGCGCTGATGCGGGGCGAGCAACGCGGTGTTGAGCCGCAGCGCCTCGTCGGCGCTCAGGACGTGTTCACTGATCGGCGCCAAGCCGCGTTGCCGCCGCACAAACGGCGCGGCGCCGGCGGAAAGGTGCAGGTCGCTGACGCCCTCCGCGTTGCACAGCACCAGGAGCCCGCGCAACGCCGCCGCGAGCGCGGCATCGTCGAGTGTCCCCAAACGTGCGAAGTCCAATTCACCGGCGCGGATTGCCGACTGCGACGGGGGCTGCGACGACGACGACGGAGCGGCGGGACGACGCGGCAGCGGTGTCGGTTTCGGCTCGGGATCAAGCAGGAGCGCCGGCACTTCCGTCGGCTGGCGGCTGGATTCATCAGAAGCGGCGAGCCGCGTTTGGTCCCCGCCATGAGACCGACCAGCATCAG
>CBINJL010000519.1:0-3040 GCA_966250925.1 uncultured Opitutus sp.
ATCACAAAGCGCAAACCGGCCACCATGCCCTTGGCGTTCAATTCTTCAAAAAGTTCGCGCGGCTCGTCCTCCACGTGCGCGATCACACCGGTCTCGCCCAACGGCCAGTCCAGCAACGGCCGGTCCTCCGGTCGCGGCAAGTGACCTTCGCGGGTGGGGATCGGATCGCCGTGCGGATCGAAGCGCGGATTGCCCAACTGATCGGCCAACGCATCGACCTCATGCTCGGTCATGCGGTGCTCGTGATTGTGCGCCAGCTCGTGCCATCGTCCCGCCGGGATTCCGGTTTCGCGGGCCAGCCGCGTCTCGGTCAAACGGTGCGCCCGCATCACCCGCACCGCCTCGGCCCGGCCCGCCGCCGACAAACCCCACGTGCCTGCCGTCGGTTCAGTTGCCAGCCCCAGTCGGGCCGCATTCGCCAATCCGCGCGCGGTGCGTTCGCGGCCGATGTCACTCAAACCCGCCACATGCGCCTCGGTCGCTTCGTGGCCCCGGTATTCGCACTCCAACAACGCCCGCAACAGATCCTCCACCGCGATGCGATCCGCATCGGGCAGCGCGGCCAGGGAAAACGTTTCACCGGATTCGGACATAGGAGCGGAGGACGCCGAAACGGCGGCCGCGAGCGCGACCGCGATGGTCCGGCTGAGTCGAGGCACCGAAACCACAATTATTAGCCCCGTCAAACATTGTTTTCCTACTTTACATTTTGTGACACAGAAAGCGGCACTTCGCCCTTGTCGCTCGGTGCGGGGGCTGAGCACACTCCCGCGCGATGTCTCAGGGATTCGCCCGGTTGGTTTTCGCGCTCACGGCCGCATTTTTCGCGGCATTCTTTGTCTGGCCCATCCTGCAGATTTTGAAGGGCGGCTTTCTCGACGCCGACGGCGATCTCACCTTCGCCTATCTGTTCGCGTTGCTGCAGGACCCGATTTATCTGCGCGGGCTCGGCACGTCCTTTCTGCTCGCCTGCGCCACCACCAGTCTGGCGTTTCTCATCGCGCTGCCGCTGGCCTTCATCGCCGACCGGTTTCAGTTTCCGCTCAAAATCGCCCTCGGTTCGGTCGTGCTGATTCCGATGATCCTGCCGCCGTTTGTCGGCGCCATCGGCATCAAACAAATCTTTGGGCAATATGGCGCGCTCAACGCCTCCCTCATCGCGCTCGGCCTGCGTCCGGAAGGCTGGGCCTTCGATTGGTTCGCGGCCAATCGGTTCTGGGGCATCGCCTGTGTGCAGGCGCTTTCGCTCTACCCGATCGTTTACCTCAACGCCGTCGCCGCGCTGGCCAACATCGATCCGGCGATGGAGGAAGCGGCGGAAAACCTCGGCTGCCGCGGCTGGCGTCGCTTTTTCAAAATCACGTTGCCGCTCATCCGACCGGGCCTTTTCGCCGGCGGCACCATCGTCTTCATCTGGGCGTTCACCGAGCTCGGCGTGCCGTTGATCTTCGACTACCCGCGCGTCACCTCGGTGCAGATTTTTTATGGCCTGAAGGAAATCGGCGGCAATCCGTTCCCCTACACCCTGGTCGCGGTGATGCTGGCCTGCACGGTCGCCCTCTATGCGCTCGGCAAGGGTCTCTTCGGCCGCAAAGCCCACGCCATGATGGCCAAGGCCACCAGCACCGGCGGCGCACGCCGTCTCGCCGGCTGGCGCGGGTGGATGTGCACCGCGGCGTTTCTCGGGGTGACGCTGCTCGCCGTGATGCCCCACGTCGGCGTGATTCTGGTGTCCTTTGCCACCGACTGGTATCGCAGCGTGCTGCCCAACGCCTTCACCCTCGAAAACTACGAGATCGCGCTCGGTCACGGTCTTACCGTGCCGGCCATCGCCAATTCGCTGAAGTTTGCCAGTGTCTCCACCCTGATCGACGTGGTGCTCGGCATCGCCATCGCCTACGTGGTGGTGCGCTCGAAGATCAAGGGCCGCCAGGTGCTCGACTTCCTCGCCATGCTGCCGTTGGCCGTGCCCGGCCTCGTGCTTGCCTTCGGCTACCTCGCGATGAGCCAGGAAGGCCGCTTCTTCGCCTTTCTCAATCCGATCGAAAATCCCACCGTGCTGCTGATCATCGCCTATTCGGTGCGTCGCCTGCCCTACGTCGTGCGTTCGGCCGTGGCCGGATTCCAGCAGACCAGCGAAACCCTGGAGGAAGCCGCCCAGAATCTCGGCTGCCCGCCGCTCAAGGCCACCGCCAAGGTCACGCTGCCACTGATCACCGCCAACCTCATCGCCGGTGGCCTGCTCGCCTTTGCCTTCGCCATGCTCGAAGTATCCGATTCGCTGATACTCGCGCAAAAGCAGGCCTTTTACCCGATCACCAAGGCAATCCTCGAACTCTTCCAACTGCTCGGCGACGGCAAATTCATCGCCAGCGCGCTCGGCGTCTGGGCGATGGCGTTCCTCGGCGTGACCATCGTCGGCATGAGTCTTCTCCTCGGCAAAAAGCTCGGCGCAATCTTCCGGGTGTGAGCGCTTTGGGCCGGCTGGAGAGGGATTTCACAGGAGGAAACGGAGGTGAACAGAGCCACGCCTCTGTAGTTTTTTTTAACAGAAGGAAACGAAGGAAAACGAAGCAAAGCAGCCCGCGGTGGAGAGGCTCTGTTCACCTCTGTTTTCTCCTGTAAAAACAATCCGCCGCGGAGTGGCTTCGTTGCCCTTCGTTTCCTTCTGTAAAATCAATTTCCCCCGGTAAGAAAATCCCGTCACCAGTTTTTCAATACGTGTCGACCAGCGAACGCCAGGACAGGCTGGCCTTCAGTTTCGTGGCGGTGGTCTTGCGGTTGAGGCGCACGCGGACCGTGCGGGTTTCGCCCGGATACAATTCAAAGAAGTTGTCCGCCGCGCGGTAATCGAAGCCCGCCAGATCAAACGCGAAACGGTGCTGCAGCACCGGGGAGGTGAAGCTGATCTCGGCCGTGCGGTCATCGATCAGACGCTGCATCGTCTTCACCTTGCCGCGCGGCAGGTGGAGGAAACGCGGCGAGGCCAGGAACACCGTTTCCTCGCTCACCCGTTCGCCGCCGATTTCGAGCGCGATGC
>CBINJL010000520.1:0-3037 GCA_966250925.1 uncultured Opitutus sp.
CAGGGTTCAGGCGCGAGAAAAAACAACGTGTCCCACTTCACCCGCCAGCGCCCGTTGCGCTGCTTCACCGCGTCCTCTGCCGCGACGACGCGGGTGCCTTTGAACACCGGCACTTCATCGCCGTGCGGTTGAAGTGTGATGCCTTGGTTCAACTGCAGGTTGCCAACGCGATAGGTGCCGCCGCGCAACACGATCACATCGCCGGTCACCGCGTTTTCGATCGCGTGTTCGATCGTCGTCGGAGTTTCCACACTTTCGCCCGACGCCTGCGGGTCTCCGGTCGGCGCCACGTAGAGCACCCGCGCGGCATCCGCCGGCACGGTGTAGGTTTGCTGAATCGGGCCGTAGGGACCACCGGAGGGTGCGGCGCTGAGCGTAAGGGGAAGGGCCAGCAACAGAAGACGGGCAAATCGTGGCATAGTCATGGGGAGTCGAGACGGGGTGAAGGGGGAAAACGGATACAAACGTTGGGCGTGGCACCTCCGGTCCGCAAACCGCCCCTTTCCGCAAACTATAGAACCGCACACCGCTCGCGCGGGCATTGACCGTTCCGTCACTCGCCGTTGCGATGGGTTTACCGATGCCTGCCTCGCCTTCCGCCTCTTCGGCCGCAACTCCGTTCCAACGCGTCGCCGCCACCACGCTGAACCTGATCCTCGTGCTCGGTTTGGCCTTCGCGGCCGAATGGGTCGCCGCTCGTGCGGTCGCAAATTATCCTGCCGCCCGCGCGATGCTGGCAGGCAAGGCATTGTTCGCTTTGGCCGCAATCTTCTGGCTCGTCTGCGGTCAGGCGCGCACCAGCCCCGGACTCGCGCTGCTCGGCCTGCGGGTGGAACCGGTCAACGCCCCCGGCACGCGCATCAGTCTGCGCACCGCCCTGCTCCGTCCGCTGCCGTTTTTCATCGTCGGCATCGTCATGACCTTTCCCGTTGCGATCATCCCGCGTGCGCTCGCCCCCGTGCAGTTCCTACTCACGCTCGGCGGCGCGCTCTTCATCGCCGCCAACGCCACTCCGCTCTGGTCGACCCCGGAAAAACGCAGCCTCCTCGATCGCTGGCTCGGCACGCAGGTTGTGCGCAAACGCGCCGCTTAATCCGCGTCCCCGGCAACTCCTCCGGCGGCTTCCGCCGCGCGACCTTTCGCGATCAGCTCAATCAGCCGATCCGTATCGTAAACGCATCCGCCCCAGCTTCCGCCGGATGCCCCCTGCAACGCCGCCCAAAGTCGGGTATCCGCCGGCACGCGGGGATCAGGTTGCAGGATCGGATTTCGTTCCCGCGCCATAAACTCCGCCTCCGACATCTCGACAACGTCCACGGCACCTTCCAGCGCTCCGGTATCAATGCGCAGCCGCACCCGGTCGCCGTCACGCAGTTTGCCGATCGGACCGCCCGCCCACGCTTCCGGGCTTACGTGCCCGACGCAGGCACCGGTCGAGACACCGGAAAACCGCCCGTCCGTGATCAACGCGATGCGGTCGCCGCCTTTCACATGCTTGAGTGCCGAGGTGACTTGGTAGGTCTCCGGCATGCCCGACCCCGGGCCGATGCCAATCAACACCATGATGTCGCCCGGCTGCACCGCGCCGGCCTTGATCGCTTCGATCGCCGCCGCCTCACTGCCAAAAACCCGCGCCGGTCCTTCGTGCCGATACACGCCATCGGCGTCGAGCCGCTGCGGTGAAATCGCCGTGCTCTTCACCAGTGCGCCTTCCGGCGCGAGGTTGCCACTGAGAAACGTGACCGTGCTCGCCAGTCCGCGCGACTGCGCCCGCTCCGCCGACATGATGACTTCGTCCGGATCAATGCCATCGAGTTCGCGCAACTTTTCCCGCAGGCGCGACCGCCGCGCACTCGTCTCCCACCACGCGAGATTTTCGCCCAGGGTTTGTCCCGAAACCGTGCGCGCATCGAGTCGCAGCAATCCACGATCACGCAGATGCAGCATCATCTCCGGCACGCCGCCGGCGAGAAACACCTGCACGGTGGCGAAGTGTTTCGGCCCGTTGGGCAATGAATCCACCAGCCGCGGCACCTGTCGATTGATGCGCGACCAATCCGCCACCGTCGGCCGCGGCAAACCCGCCGCATGCGCGATGGCCGGCACGTGCAGAACCAGATTGGTCGAACCGCCCACCGCCGCATGACAGACCATGGCGTTGTGCAGCGCGTCCTCCGTCAGAATGTCGCGCGTGGTCGTGCCGGCCTGCTCCAGCCCCATCAACGCCAGCGCCGAACGTCTCGCCATGTCGCGCCAGATCTCAGATCCCGAGGGACTCAACGCGGCATGCGGCAAGGCCAGGCCCAATGCTTCCGCCACAACCTGGCTCGTCGCCGCCGTGCCCATGAACTGACACCCGCCGCCCGGCGAACCGCAGGCGCGGCACCCCATCAGCGCGGCGTGATCCAGCGTGATTTCATCGCGCGCAAAACGCGCGGCGAGTGTCTGCACCTTGGCTGTATCCTCGGCATCCTCCGCCAGCAGCGTCACCCCGCCGGGCGCCAGAATCGTGGGCCGATCCGGCGTGCCGGCCAGAGCCATCAGCATCGCCGGCACTCCCTTGTCGCAGGTCGCGACGCCCATCACGCCGCTGCGGGTCGGGAGCGATCGTATCAATCGCCTGAATACCATCGCCGCATCGTTGCGATACGGCAGGCTATCCAGCATCCCGGCGGTGCCGTTGGTGCGGCCGTCGCACGGATCACTCACATACGCGGCAAACGGCACCGCGCCGTGCGCCGCCATCGTGCGCGCCGCCTCTTCCATCAGCAGCGACACTTCCCAGTGGCCGGTGTGATAGCCGAGCGCGATCGGCGAGCCGTCGGGCGCACGCAGGCCGCCCGAGGTGCTGAGCACGAGAAACTGCTTGCCGCGCAGCGCCTGCGGGTCCCAGCCCATGCCGGCGTTTTGCGTCCAGCCGAAGAGTTCCCCGCTGGACATCGCCCGCAACTGCTCGGCCCCCAGCGGCAACTTCCCGGTCGGCCCCGGCGCGGTGGTGCCGTCGGACGCGATCGCAATCGCCCGCCGAAGGTGGTTA
>CBINJL010000521.1:0-3025 GCA_966250925.1 uncultured Opitutus sp.
AGAAATACTGCTGCACGAGGCGCAGCTCCTTGCCGTTCTCGGTCTTGTCGTTCGGATAAAGCACCTTCGAGATCGTCTCGCTGGTGGCTTTCTTGCGCACGGCCTCGACGTAGCCGCCTTCGTTGAAGGCATTCAGATCAAGCGGTTCGGTGGCGCGCGAAGTCCAGAGGCGCAGGATGTTGACCGTTTCGGTGCCGTAGCCCGGCACGGGGATGTCGTGCGGCACGCCGATGAGGGTGTGCGAAGTCTTCCACACCGGGCGGTAGTTGCCATCGTGATCGAAGACGTTTTCGACCGTGCCGTAGATCTTCACCTCCTGCGCATATTCGGGGTGCATCATTTCCCACGGCGTGCCGAACATCATCCAGCTGTCGGGATGCTCCACCTGATGCCCGTTTTCAAAGGCCTGCCGGAAAAGCCCGAACTCGTAATTGATACCGTAGCCGATGGCGGGCAGATCGAGCGTGGCCAACGAGTCGAGGAAACAGGCGGCGAGTCGGCCGAGGCCACCGTTGCCCAGCCCCATATCGTCCTCGGAACGACGCACATCCTCCCACGCCACACCGAGTTCTTCCAGAGCCTGCCGCGTCTCATCGTAGACGCCGGCATTGTGCAGCGTGCTGATGAGCAGCCGGCCCATGAGGTATTCCAGGGAGAGATAATACAGCCGGCGCACATTGCCGTCGTTGTGCACCGCCTGGGTCTTGATCATGCGGTTGAGGATGCGGTCGCGCACGGCCAGCGAAGTGGCCAGAAACCAGTCGCGGGCGGTGGCGGTGCTGACATCACGCGCCTGCGAATAGTTGAGGTGGCGCAGAATGGCGTCCTTCATCGGGCCCACCGCGGTATCGATCAGATCCGTTTTGACCCCTTTCTTGGCGCTGCTCTTGCGGGCCGGTTTCGAGGACGTGAAGGGCGAAGTGGTTTTGCGAGTAGGCATGAGAAATTGGGTGAGAAGAACTTCAGGGACTCTCCAAAGCCAAAACGGTGCCAAGCGCACCGCCGACGGTCACTCCCATTTTCAAATCGCTGACATGCCGACGGGAGCACAATCGGTGCGCCCTCCGGGAATGTTACCGGTCCGTCACGTCACTCACTTCTGAAACCGCCGGGCGAGTTCGCCATGTGACAGCTCGAAGAACGTCGGTCGCCCCGACGGACTCAGCAGCGGCGAGCGACAGGCGAACAATTGCTCGCGCAGCGCCTGCCAATGGGGTTCGCCGTTCTGTTCGGGCAACCGCACCGCCTTCGCCGCGGCCAGCCGGGCAAGTTCGTCGTGCGCCAGATCGGGATTGTCCTCCGGGAAACGTCCGTCGCGCAACGCGCCCAGCAGATCGCGCAGAAACGGCTCGGCATCGGCCGGTTCCATCCACGCCGGCACTGCCTCAATGCGGAAAAAATTGCGGCCAAATTCGCTCACTTCGAAGCCGTGCGACTGCAAAAACGCCAGCCGATCGACCAGCAGCGCCGCCGCCACCGGATCGAGTTCCAGCGGCACGGCCAGCAGCAGGCGCTGGCCCGCCGTCTCGCCCGCCTTGAACTCCGCCTGCAGCCGCTCGAACCACACCCGTTCGTGCGCCGCCCGCCGGTGCATCATCACCACGCCGGCACCGGTTTCGAACAGCCCGTAAACGCCGTGCGCAACGCCCAGAAACCGCCACGGGCGCGGCGCCGCCGCCCCGCCCGCCGGACTTCGCTCGGCCCGCACCGACTCCACCGCCGGCCCGCGCCCGGGCACCTGTTGCAGCGGCCCCAGCACCGGCAGCCGCGCCGGTGGCAGGGAATTCGCCGACCGCCCTCCTGCCGGCGACCGCGATTCCGGTCCGCCCCCCGTCGTCGCCGGGGGCGTCGAGCCTGCACGGGCCGCGACCGCCCACGGACGCGGTTGCAATTCCTCCGGCGGCAACGGTTCCAACGGACTTTCCGCCGGCGCCACGCTCCCGCCGCTCGCGTCGCGCAATACCCGCAGCCGCTCCAGCACCGCCCGGATCACAAAACTGCGCACCTGCGCTTCGCTGCGAAACCGCACTTCGCGCTTCGCCGGATGCACGTTCACGTCCACCTCATGTGGCGGCAGGGTGAAAAACAAAAAGGCCGGCGGATAACGCCCCTTGGGCAGCGATTCGTGGTAGCTCTCGATCAGCGCGTAATTGAGCGTGCGGTTGTCCACCGGCCGGCCGTTGACGAACACGATCATCTCGTGGCGGGTCGAGCGCCCCACCCCGGGTTTGCCGATCAGACCGGTCAGCCCCAGCCCGCCTTCCGCTGCCTCCAGCGCAATCAATTGCTCGGCCAGTTGCCGTCCGAAAATCTCCGCCACGCGATCGGTCAGGGCCGGACATTCCGGTGAACGAAAAATCACCCGCCCGTCCTCGATCAGGGTGAAGGCGACCCCCGGACTCGCCAGCGCGTAGAGCCGCACTCCGGCCACGATGTGCGCGGCCTCGGTCTGGTCGCGTTTGAGAAACTTGCGCCGCGCCGGCACCGCGTTGAACAGGTGCTCCACGTCAATGCGGGTGCCCACCGGCCGCCCGCATTCGCGCACGTGCACGATCCGGCCGCCGTTGACCAGAATCTCGGTGCCGAGGTCCTCGCCTTCGACGCGCGTCTGCAGGGTGAATTTGGAAACGCTGGCGATCGACGGCACCGCCTCGCCGCGAAATCCGAAACTCGACAGCACATCGAGATCGGCCGCTTCGTTGATCTTGCTGGTGGCGTGGCGTTCGAGCGCCAGCAGGGCGTTGTCACGGTTCATGCCGTGGCCGTTGTCCTCCACCCGCATGAGCGAGCGGCCGCCGTGGCGAAACTCCACTTCGATGCGGGTCGCGCCGGCATCGAGCGCGTTTTCGACCAATTCCTTCACCACCGCCGCCGGGCGCTCGATCACCTCGCCGGCGGCGATCTGATTGGCAACTCGGTCGGACAGGATGCGGATGTCGGGCATGCGGCGGTGAAGGTTCGAGCCTCACCGCCGCGCCGAGCCGCATGCAACGTTTAAGCGTGCGCCGCCGAGGCGGTCTCCGCC
>CBINJL010000522.1:0-3016 GCA_966250925.1 uncultured Opitutus sp.
TGCCGCTGGAAATCTACTGCTTTGTCAACGACACCCGCTGGGTCTTCTACGAAGGCGTGCAGTCCGACATCTTCGATCATCTGCTTTCGGTCGCGAAGGTCTTCAATCTGCGGGTCTATCAACAACCTAGCGGCGCCGATCTCATCAGCGGCGCGCAGGCATTGCGGGCGACCAATGATGCCGTGGCGACCGCTGCGGCGGAACAGGCGCGCGACGAAACCGCGGAGGCGTTGCCGCCGCGTGAGCGTGAAAAGCCGCGTGAATTGCCCAAGGAACACAACGCGGGCAACGACGCCGGCGCCAACGGCTGAGCGAACATGGCAACGTTGTCCTCCACTTATGCCGATCGTTTCGGTGGCGTCGGCCGTCTTCTGGGCGCCACTGCGCTCCCGCGTCTCGCCGCCGCGCATGTCGCCGTGATCGGCGTGGGCGGCGTCGGCTCCTGGACGGTGGAAGGTCTGGCCCGCAGCGGAGTGGGGCGTCTCACCCTGATCGATCTCGACGACGTCTGCGTCACCAACGTGAATCGGCAGTTGCCGGCGCTCGACGGCAATCTCGGCCGGCCCAAGGTCGAGGCGCTGGCCGAGCGGGTGCGGTTGATCAATCCCGTCTGCACGGTGTCACCGGTTTTCGAATACATCACGGCGGCCAACGCCGACCGCCTGCTCGCGCCGGAATTCGACGTGGTGGTGGATGCCATTGACGGCACGACCAACAAGGCCGATCTCATCGCCGCCTGCGTGCGTCTCGGCCGGCGTTGTGTGACCGTGGGCGGCGCCGGCGGCAAACGCGACGCCACGCAGATGCGGACGGGAGACCTTGGCGAGGCCGGCGGGGATGAATTGCTCAAAATGGTGCGGCGCAAACTGCGCAAGGATCACGGATTTGCCCGCGGGGGAGGGAATCACTACGGTGTGCGCTGCGTCTGGTCGGCGGAAAAGCCGGTGTTTCCGTGGGCCGACGGGACCTGCAGCACCGAGGCCGAACCGGGCAGCAACCTGAAGCTGGATTGCGCCAGTGGTTTCGGCACCGTGGTGTGGGTCACTGCGGCCATGGGCCTTGCCGCGGCGCAGGAAGCGGTGCGGGTGTTGCTCCAAACGGACTGACGCAGCATGGCCACGGGCGTTTATTCCGCGATTCCGAATCGCGTCGCTCTCATGGCCCGGTGGCCGTTGGTGCTTCTGGCCGTGATCACCGCCTGGGCGGGCCTGGCGGTGGCGCGCTACGGACAACCGGTGGCCATGGGATCGGATGAAAGCGGTTACCTCAATCATGCCCGCCTGCTGCGCACCGGTCGCTGGGTGGGGGAAGTGAGGCCGGTGGCCGGACTCCCGCTGATGGCGCTCGATCGCGGGGCCTATCAGCCTCTCGGCTTCGGCACCTCGGCGGACCGCACCCGGCAGGTGCCCAACTATCCCTTGGGTTACCCGCTCGCGGTGGCGTTGTTTGAACAGGTGGTGGGCGAAGGTTCCGGGGCGCTGGTGCTGGCGGTGGCAATGGCCCTGCTGCTGCCGTCGCTGTTGTATCGACTCGGTCGCGATTTCGGTCTCGATGCGCCTTGGGCGGTGGTGGCGGCGGGCTGGGTGGCGCTGAGTCCCGTGACCATGGTTTGGCTGCTGGTGCCGATGAGTGACGTCTATTCGCTGCTGCTGGCGACGGCGCTGATGCTGACCGCAGGTTGGGCGCGCCGCGGGGCGACGGGCTGGGCGGCGGGCACCGGCGTGTTGCTCGCCGCGGCGGTGCTGACGCGACTGCCCAATATCCTGCTGCTGCTTCCCGTGGGCGTGTTGTGGATGGGAGCGTCCTGGCGGGTGTGGCTGGCGGCAGTGGCCGGCGGATTGCCCGGCGCGGCCCTGTTGGCATGGCACAATCAGGTTCTGCACGGCGGGACGGTTGCGACCGGC
This sequence comes from uncultured Opitutus sp., assembly GCA_966250925.1. Taxonomy (GTDB): domain Bacteria; phylum Verrucomicrobiota; class Verrucomicrobiia; order Opitutales; family Opitutaceae; genus Actomonas. Next base: position 1,905 of record CBINJL010000522.1, read on the forward strand.
TACGACAGTCTGGATCGGCTTTTTGAACTGAGTTATCTGCTGCCGACGTTGGTCCATTTCGGCTACTGGTCGGTGATAACCCTGACGCCGCTCGCGCTCCTCGGTTTTCTGTTCAGTCCCGGGCTGGCCTGGCGGGGCGGGACTGAATCGCGGCGACGATGGATGGTGCTGTGGAGCTGGGTCGGCGGGTTCGGGGTGTTTTACGGACTGTATCAGTTTTCCAATGACAACTGGACCTATCTGCGGTTCATCCTGCCGGCATTCCCCGCGCTCGCGATCGGCGGCGCGGTGATGGGGCAGGCGGCGGTGGAGGCGCTCAGGCGGCGTGGTCCGCGCTGGTGCGGGAGCGCACTCATCGCCCTGGTGCTGGTCTTCAGCGCGGGGTGGTTGAGGCAGGCCAATCGGCGCCTGGTGTCGTATCAGGAGCGTGCCGCCAATCCCTTTTCCCAGTTGCAGGCCTGGGTGGTGGCCGAGACAAACCCCGCGGATGTGATCGCGTGCATGTTTGTGAGCGGCAGCCTCTACTATTACACCCCGAACCCGATCGTCCAATTTGACAGCGTGTGGGACGACGGCTGGGAAAAAGTTCGCCAGGCGGCCCGGGAGCGCGGCGTGGAAATCTACGCGGCGGCGGCCACGTTCGAGGCGGCGGACGCAGAAGCATTGGCGCGCAAGATCGCCGGCGATTGGGAGTTGGTCCAAACATGGAAACACCTGCAGGTGTATCGCCTGCGGTCACCGTAGCGCGGGCGATCGTGCAGATGTCCTGAACTGCGTGTTGGGTCGGCGTGTAGCCGGACAATTTGTCGCAACGCGGGAAAGTCTCGAACCGGGCACGGCGTGACTGGTCGGTGCCAGGAAAGCAGTGACGCCGCCCGGCCGCAATTCGGCGGAGCAAGGCATGGCGTCGCAGCGAAAGGACTCCCATGAAAACAGCGTCCCATGGCAAAGGCACCATCCTGCGCGAAGAGCGCATCGACGAATCCTCCAGCCCCTCGCAGGAACAATTGGAAAAGCGCGCGGGTGAACTGGCCCGCATTCGCGGTAGTCACGGCAAAGGCTACGAGGCTGAAGACATGCGGGCAGCCCGGCGCGAACTGCTTGGCGAACAC
>CBINJL010000523.1:0-3006 GCA_966250925.1 uncultured Opitutus sp.
TAACAAGAAGCAGGTTCATGGGAGAGGAGGGATGAGGGAGGAGGGAGAATTTTGGTGGGGCGCCATGCGTGTGGGGCGGACGTTGGGCGGCGGAAGAAATGCAGTGCGATCGCGTTGCGGTCTGCGCGGCGATGCGGCGCGGGACCGCAACGCAATCGCAGGCGTTCAGGACTTTTCCTTGCGGACGCCCTTGAAGGGTTTCTCGTCCGCTTTTTGATCCATGAACTTGCCGGAGTCGGCGTCGCGCTTCGTCCAGCGTTCGGTGGAGGGGTTGTAGGTTTGGGAGCGATTACGGACGGCGCCAACCCGGGCGCTGTCCCCGACAGGTTTGTTCGTAGCCATGCCGGCCTTGACTGCGATTGGCGGAAACGGTTCGCGGAATAAATCTCGCAGGTCACTCGCCGCAGTGAAGATAGCGATGAACCGCTGCGGCGAAACGGAGTCTGGAACCGGGATGCCGGCGCGGTTGCGTCGGTGCGCTTCAACTCAACCCCACTCCCGTCATGTCGCGTATCTTCGTTGCCGCTTTTCTTCTCCTGTTCGGACTCAATCTGGTTGCTGGAGCGATCCTGCCCAACTGGCTCATCGGTCTCGTCGCGATCATCGCCGGCGTGCTGGTGCTGGTCGATTCCGGCGCGTTGCGGGCGCCGCGCAAATAACGGCGGTGCGTCCGCCGCCGCCCGCGCTGATCCGAAGCCGCGATGCACGATTGGATTGTCAGTTTCGTGGAGTCGTGGGGCTACGCGGGCATCGCGTTGCTGATGTTTTTGGAAAACGTATTTCCGCCGCTGCCGTCGGAATTGATCATGCCGCTGGGCGGATTCGTGTCGGCGCGCGGCGAATTGTCGTTTGTCGGCGTATGTCTTGCCGGCGCGGTCGGATCGGTGTTGGGCCAATTGCCCCTTTACTACCTAGGCAAAACTATCGGACGCCAACGTCTGCGCCGCTGGGTGAAGCGGCATCGCTGGTTGCTGATCGATGAAGACGATCTCGATCGGGCGGATCGTCTGTTCGAACGGCATGGCGGAATCACCCTTCTCTTCGCTCGCTTCGTGCCGGGCGTGCGTTCGCTGATTTCAATTCCGGCGGGCGTGCACGGCATGAACCTCGGCATTTTTCTGCTCTATTCGACGCTCGGCATGGGCACGTGGGCCGGTGCGCTGGCCGGCGCGGGACATCTGCTCGGCAACAATTACGAGTTGGTCGAGAAATGGCTGGGGCCGGTGACCTACGTCGTGATCGGTGCCCTGTTGGGGGGATTGCTGTTTCGCGCCTGGCGGCGGCATCGTCGGGCCTGAGCGCGGCGGCGGCAGCGGATCGGGGCACCCCCCTAAGGGGGATCGTGGGAATTGCGGATGCCTTGTTATGGTGGGCCACTTCCATTGGCCCCCATCCGCTTCGCTTCTCCCATGCATCGTAGTTGTTTTTCCCTTACGCTCGCCGTGGCGTTCACCGCCGCCACGGTGTCGCTGTCGGCTCAGACACCCTTCACCGAACGTGCCGCGCTTGAACGTGCGCTCTCCTCCAACTTCGATCTGCGCATCGAGGAACTTTCCCCGCAGGTCGCTGAGGCCGAGATTCTGGTCGAAGAGGCGGATTTCCTCCCGGCGATTTTCGCCGAGGCGAATTACGAGGATAACCGGAAGTCGCAAAACTCCATCGACTTCGCCGCTCTGCAGCAGCGGCTCTTTGAGGAGGAAAACGTCGTCATGCGCGGCGGCCTCGGCGGCAAGCTGCCGTGGGGCACGACCTACGAGTTTTCGCTCCAGCTCCGCGAGCTCGACAACTCCGTCAATCGCGCCGGCCTGCCCAACGCGTTGTTCTCGCCCGAATACGATGCCTTCGGCGGCGTCACGCTGCGCCAGCCGCTGCTGCGTGGTTTCGGTCGTGCGGCCAATCTCGCTTCGCTGCGGGTGGCTCGTTCCCAGCTCGTCATCACTGAACGCACCCGCGAAATCGCGGTGAACAACAAGTGCGTCGAAGTGCTCAACGCCTTCTACGATCTCGCCTACGCCGAGTCCAACGTCGAGGTGAAGTCCGGTGCGGTCGACGTCGCCAACCAGTTTCTCAACGAGACCCAGCGCCGACGCGAACTCGGCATGCTGAGCCCGGTCGACGTGGTCGAGGCCAACGTGCGGGTTTCGGAAGCGACGGAGGAGCTGATCCAGGCGCGCGACTTCCTGCGCGAGCGTCAGCTCGAGTTGGTGCGTCTGCTTTCGCTCGCCACCGAGACCGCCGGGGCGCCGCGGCCGACCGTTGCCGCCGAGTTGCTGGAAACCGCGCCGGTCTTTTCGACGGCGGAGTTTTTTCCCGCTGCGCTCGAAGTGCGGCCCGACTATCAACTCGCGTTGCAGCGCGTGGGCCAGGAATCGATTCGCAAGGATGCCGCGGCCAACGAACGGCTGCCGCAGCTCGACCTGCATTTTTCCTACGGCCTCTACGGATTGGCCGGCGAATACGGCGACGCGATTGATCGCGCCTATTCGGCCGACGAGCCGCAGTGGAGCGGCGGCATCAGCGTCACCGTGCCGCTGAGCCGACGCGAAGGCCGCGGCCGCATGCAGGCCGCCGCACTGCGGCTGCAGCAGGCGGAGTTACGGGTGGAACAGTTGCGTCAGCGCATCGCGCTCGAAATCGAAAACGCCGTCAGCCGTCTCAGCGTGCTCGGGCAGCGTTTGGAAACCGCGCGCAGCTCGGTGCGGTTTGCCTCCGACAGTCTCAATCTGGAAAAGGCGCGATTGGAAAACGGACAAACGTCCGGCTTCGCTGTATCCGAATTGCAACGACGCCTGGCCGACGCCCGCACCCGTGAACTCGCGGCGCGGGTCGATTTGACCAAGGCCACCACCGAACTCTACTCGGTCAGCGGCCTTTTGCTCGAACGCCACGGCATCGAGGTCGCCCGCACCGCCGAGGAAGCGCGCGGATTTAATGTGTTCGCGCCCTTCGACGCGATGATGCGCTGACGCCGTGAGATCGTGAACCCGGGTGCGATATGATTATGAT
>CBINJL010000524.1:0-2994 GCA_966250925.1 uncultured Opitutus sp.
GTGAACCTTGCTGCGCCCAATCCGTTGCCGAACGCGCAGTTCATGCGCGAACTGACGGCGTTCCTTTTTCGGGAGACCGAGTTGGCGGGCGAGGGCGGTGTCGTTGACCGGGCGGTAATCGGGAGCTTGGAGAAGTTGAAGAATGGCGTCGCGATGTTTCATGCAGAAGGGAGAAGTGTGGGAGCGGCGGGAGCAGGGTTTTTGCGGTGGACAGCCGCCGGGGAACGTCCGATGCGTGGGCGATGAAGATCGTCCACGTCGCCAGCGAAATGTTTCCCTATGTGAAGACGGGAGGACTGGCCGATGTGGTCGGCGCGCTGGCGCGGGAGTTGGCGCGGAATGGTCACGAGGTCACGGTGTTCCTGCCCGGGTATCGGTCCGTGTTGGAGCATCCGGAAGTGGCGCCGCAGTTGCGCCACGCCCGTCGGCTGCGAATCGAAATGGGTGATACATTCATGACCGGGGACTGGCGGGAGTTTTCACCGGCGCCCCGTCTGCGGGTGTGCCTGGTGTGCCGGGAAGAGTTCTTTGATCGCAAACTCCCGTATGGCAACGGCGAACGGGACTACGAGGACAACCATCAACGCTTCATCTTTTTCTGCAAGGCCGCGATCGAGATCATGCGCCTGGCCGAGATCGATGCCGACGTCGTGCAGGGCCATGACTGGCAGGCGGGACTCGTGCCGCTGCTGCTGCGGGTGGCGGAGAACCGTTCCGGTTCGAATCTTGCCGGCCACACCGTGCACACGGTGCACAACATCGCGTTCCAGGGATTGTTTCCGATGAGTGCGTTTCCGTTGACGAATCTGCCGGCGGAATTGACGGGCATCGACGGCGTCGAGTTCTACGGTCAGGCCGGCATGATGAAGGCGGGACTGATGTTTGCCGATCGCATCACCACGGTGAGCCCGCGTTACGCGAGCGAAATCCAGACGCCGGAGTTTGGCTGCGGACTCGATGGTGTGATGCAGATGCGGGCCGACGATCTGATCGGCATCGTCAACGGCATCGACACGACGGTCTGGAATCCGGCGACCGATGCGTTGCTGCCGGGCAACTACTCCGCGGCCGATCTCGGTGGCAAAAAACTTTGCCGCGCCCGGCTGCTCGGCGACGTGGGCTTCGACTCGCGTTTTACGGGCGCCGTCTTTGGCATGGTTTGCCGCCTCACCGAGCAAAAGGGCGTGCAACTCGTCCTCGCCAACCGCGATTTTTTTGCCCGCGAAAACGTGAAGCTGATCGTGCTCGGCGCCGGCGACGCGCAATTGGAGCAGCAGATGCGGGCGCTCGCGGCGGAGCTGCCGGACAAGGTCGCCTATCGGGCGGTGTTGGATGAAAAATTCAGCCACCTGGTCGAAGCCGGCAGCGATTTCTTTTTGATGCCGTCGCTCTTCGAACCCTGCGGTCTCAATCAGATGTATTCGCAGATTTACGGCACGGTGCCGATCGCGACGCGGGTGGGCGGACTGCTCGACACGGTGGTCGACATCGATGCGGAGGCGGCCGATGGCACCGGCATTCTGGTCGATGCGACCGCGGAGGGTCTGGCTGCCGGATTGCATCGGGCGCTGGCGCTGCGCGAGGACCGGTCGCAGTTCGCCGCGGTGCAGGCGCGTGGGATGGCGCGGGATTTCAGTTGGGAACGGGCAGCGCGGGCCTACGACGCGTTTTACGACGACCTCGTGTAACGTATTCCCGTGTCGACACCCGCCACGATTGTCTGGCTGCGCCAGGATTTGCGTTTGAGGGATCATCCGGCGCTGCAGGCGGCCTTCGCCCGCGGCGGCGCGGTGGTGCCGGTATATGTGTGGGACCCGGCGGCGGAAGGCAACTGGACGCCGGGCGGAGCCAGTCGCTGGTGGCTGCATCATTCGCTGGCGGCGTTGGGCGCGGAGATTGCGGCGCGCGGCGGGCAATTGATTCTGCGACGCGGTGACGCCGAAACCGAATTGCGAACCGTCCTGCGGGAATGCGGCGCTGATGCGTTGTATTGGTCGCGTCGATACGAACCGGCGGCGGTGAAGCGGGATGGCGCGCTCAAGCAGGCGCTGACTGCGGAAGGGATCGAAGTGCGCAGCTTCAACAGCGCGCTGCTGCATGAACCGCACACGGTGGCGAACAAACAGGGAAATCCGTTTCAGGTCTTCACGCCGTTCTGGCGGCATTGCCTGGAGTTGGAAAAGGCGGCGCCGATTGCCAACCTGCCATCGACATGGCGGCCGCCGCAGCGCCAGCCGGCAGCGGTCGAGTTGGAATCGTTGGCGCTGTTGCCGCGGCTCGACTGGGCCGACGGTTTCGCCACGCACTGGACTCCGGGTGAAAAAGGCGCGCAGGCGGCACTGCGACGATTCGCAGCGGATGCGATCAAGGATTACGCAGAGAACCGGGACTTTCCGGCCGAGGCGGGCACGTCACGACTGTCGCCGCATCTGCATTTCGGTGAAGTCTCGCCGCGCCAAGTCTGGGCGGCGGTGGCGGAACTCGGGCGCGAGCGCGGTTTGTTTCCGCCGCACAAGGGCGCCGGAGTTTTCCTGAGCGAAATCGGTTGGCGCGAGTTTGCCCACCACCTGCTGTTTCATTTCAACACCACGCCGGACCGGCCGTTGCGGGCGGACTGGGCGGACTTTCCGTGGCGAGTCGATCCCGGCGGTCATTTGCGCAAAGCCTGGCAGCAGGGGCGGACCGGTTATCCCATCGTCGATGCCGGCATGCGTGAATTGTGGGCGACTGGCTGGATGCATAACCGCGTGCGCATGATCGTGGCGTCTTTTCTGGTAAAACATCTTCGGTTGCCGTGGCAGCGCGGGGCAGAGTGGTTCTGGGACACACTGCTCGATGCGGACCTGGCCAACAACACCCTCGGCTGGCAATGGAGCGCGGGCTGCGGGGCGGATGCGGCGCCGTATTTTCGCATTTTCGCCCCGGTGCTGCAGGGCCGGAAATTCGACCCGCGCGGCGATTATGTGCGGCGCTGGGTGCCGGAAATCGCACGCT
>CBINJL010000525.1:0-2989 GCA_966250925.1 uncultured Opitutus sp.
ACAAAAAAGCCGGGGTCACGCGGACCCCGGCTGAGAATGAGAAGACAGGAAACGGTACCCCACAGAACTTGTAGGTGAACGAGGCCTTCACGTTGATCGGGTTGCCGGGCACGGCGGCGGTGCGGCTGCCGGCGGCTAGGATGTAGTCCTTGTCGAAGACGTTGTTGATCTGCAACCGGCTGGTCCAGCTCTCGGCCTTGTAGCTGAAGCCCAGGTTCACGAGGGTGCGGCCGGCGACCTTGAAGGTCGGCTGGTTGGGCACAAACACATCGCCGGCGAGCGGTTTGGTGGTGGTGTAACCGGTGGCGTTTTCACCCACCACATCGCCCTTATAATCGACGCCGACATTGACGCCGAAACCGGCCAGAAACCCGTCGGTGAACTGATAGTCGGCGTAGAACGCGCCGTTCTGGTCCGGCACGGCGCGCACCCGCACTTCGGTGATGGGCTGGCGGATTTCGAACGACGTGTAGTTGCCGATGAGGGTGAGGTTGCGATTCACCGCGTAGGCGAACTCGAATTCCCAACCCTTGGAGTTGAGGTCGAGGTAGAGCGGGTTCGGCAACAGGTCGGCCTCGGCCTGACGACCCTGGGCGATGAGGGTGTAATACTCGCTGTTCGGCACGGCGTAGTTCTGCTGCGAAATGTCGAAGTAGGCGACCGACGCGGTGAGGCGATCTTCGAGGAAGTTGAACTTCACGCCAAACTCGTCCTGTTCGCCGGCGGCGGCGCGAAAGGATGGGCCGTAGGTGCCGGGATTGAGCGAGGACGGCATGGTGCCGCCGGATTCATTGAAGCTGTAGAACAGTGAGACGCCGCGCAACGGCTTCACCACGACGCCGAGGGTCTTGGCGGTGGTGGACAGGCTGTAGTCCGGAAAAGTGATCGCGGGCGGCAGGCCGGTGCTGTCGATGCGCTGGAGATTGCCGAAGAAACGCGAGACGCCGCCGGAGAGCAGGAGGCGCTCGTCGAGCAGGCTGAGGTTTTCATAAACAAACAACTGCAGATCCTGCTGGCGCCCGGTGCGGTTGCCACCGCCGGCGGCGAGCGACGGCTGGGGCCAGTTGTAGGGCGGGAAGGTGATCGAATCGAGATCGTTGGCCGGCACCGACGGACGCGAGGCGGCCGGGTAGGCTTTGAACTGCACCCGCGAGTAGTTGGCGGCGATGCCCGCGATCGTGGTCGATTTGAACCACGTTTCGTCGAACTTCATCGCGTAGTCGTTGCGAAAGTGGCCCTCGGTGTAGAACAGATCCACGGCGCCGTTGTTGCGCGAATAGATCCAGGTGGATGGATCGGGAATCGGCGACGCGGTCGAGGACGGGATGGCGGTGGGGCCGCTTTGATCGACCGCCCAGACCACACCGGGCTCGTATTCGCCGGTGGTGGGATTGCGGGTGACGGGGATGCCGGTGATGGCGGCGGAGGTGCCGCCGTGGTCCTCGCGCACGACGTGGTTGGCCATGAACTGGAGACGCGAGGTGACGTGGTCGCCGAGATTGGAAAGCAACTCGACGGTCAGGCGTTCGGTGGCGCGGTGGCGGAAGTCGTCCTTGTTGCCGAAGGAGAAATTGCGCGGCAGGCCGCGGGCGATGACGGCATAGTCCTCGGACCCGACATTCGGATCGATGGGCAGGCCGACGAGGGTGGTTTCGCGGTTCTGCATGAACTCGGCCTTCACGATCAACTTGTGGTTGTCGTTCATCTGCCAGGCAAAGGACGGGGCGAGCAGGTAGCCGGTGCGGAAGTAGCCGCGGGTGTAGCCATCGTTGTCCCAATAGGCGGCGACGAGGCGCACGGCCATGTCATCGGTCAGCACGCGATTGATGTCGGTGCTGACGCCGGTGGTGCCGTATTGCGCCCAGTCGAGGGAAACCGAGCCCTGATTCTTGCCGATGATGGGCGACTTCGTGATCGGGTTGAACTGGCCGCCGGGCGAGCCGCCGGGCACGAGGATGGCGTTGGGGCCCTTGATGATTTCGATGCGCTCGATGTTGTAGTTGGGCAACGAAGCCGAGTAGCCGTCCTGGCCGGAAATCTCGGTGCCGTCGACGAACTCATGCGAGACCTGGAAGCCGCGGATCATGTAACGGTCACCGCCGACCGGCAGGGTGGATTCGACGACCGGTGTGACGTATTTGGCGGCGTCGAGCATGCGATCGCTCATCGAGTCCTTGAGGAAGTCGGACGTGACGACGGAGATGGTCTGCGGGATGTCCTGAATCGAGGTGGCGACGCGGGAGGCCGACAGCGCCTGGTTGGATTGGTAGGGATTGGGCGACTCCTCTTCGATGACGAAGGCCGGGAGCTCGACGGCGGTTTCATTGGCGGGCGGCTGCGTGGGGGCGGGCGCAGTCTGGGCGCCGAGCGTGGCGGCAGTCAGACCGACCCAGCCGAGCAGGCGCACGGGCGAAAGGACGGGGTTGGGTTTCATGGCAGTTTTGGGTTTGCTTTGCTTGGGGATGACGGCGGACCGACACGGCGGGACGCCAAAAAGCAGGGACGCGGCGGGCCAGACGCCGCAAAAGGGGGCAGCAGGGGAAAGGGGAATCGTTTAACTTAAAACGAGGTTCTTCTTGCTGACGTTTGGCCGGGGGCGGTGCGATGCGACGGACTGCCGAACTGTCATTCAGTGGCATCAATTGAAGGCAAATGAGGGGAAGCCACCATCGCCCCTCGTGGACCAAGCCAAAGTCACCCTGCGTTCGTTGGCCCGGCAGTTGGGATTGTCGCCCACGACAGTCTCAGACGCGTTGCGCGGGCGCGGGCGGGTGAGCGCGGAAACGACCCTGCAGGTGAAGGCTGCGGCGGAAGCGGCGGGGTTTCGCATCAACCCGTTGACTTCCACGGTGTTTGCCGAGGCGCGGCGCAGTCGTCACGACGGCTTGCAGGGCGTGATCGCGGCGATCGACCTGCAGGAATCGGGGCATTGGCCGCACGGGCCGTTTCTGGCCGAGCTGGTCAAAGGGGCGCGCAACCGGGCGCGGCA
>CBINJL010000526.1:0-2987 GCA_966250925.1 uncultured Opitutus sp.
AATCACGGCCTGAAAGCCGTCCGGCAGGATGATGTCGCCGTTGTTGGGCGACGGTTCGAGTGCGGCACCGGCAACAGCAGCCCAAGCCACTGCACCAAAAACGACGCCGGGAAAACGAGGCGAAAGCGAAGCCATAGTGTCGGCAAGCTAGGCGGTCCCACCCCACGCGCAACTCCGCGCCCCAACTCGCCGCCCCCGACCGCGTTCGACGTTGATCGGCGTTGATCGGCGTTGATCGGCGTTGCCCGATTTTTGCATTGCCATCGTGTATTAGTTCACTAATTCACTTGGCAACATGGGACTTCTCCTCGTGATCGATCACCACAACGGTGTGCCGGCGTATCGGCAGATCATGGATCAGGTGAAGTTCCAGATCGCGTCGGGCATGCTGGCGCCGGGCGATGAGCTGCCGTCCACCCGCAACCTTTCCGCTGAGCTTTCGCTCAATCCCATGACGATCAGCAAGGCCTACAGCCTGCTCGAACGCGACGGCGTGCTGGAGCGCAACCGCGGCCAGCCGCTCACCGTGGCGGCGCGGACCGGACGACCCGACCCGGCCCTGCGACTCGAACCGTTGCGCCAGCAACTCACCGCCGCCGCCCTCGCCGCCCGCCAACTCGGCGTCTCCCGCAAGGACGCCGTCGATCTGTTCAAAACCCTCCTCGATGCGACTGATTCCTGAAATCCCCCCGCGCCATGACCACCACTCCCTCTCCGCTCAGGTTCGATCACGTTACCCAAAAGTTCGAAAGCTGTCTCGCGCTCGACGACGTCTCGCTCGAAATCCCCGCCGGCCGTATCGTCGGTCTCCTCGGTCGCAATGGCTCGGGCAAATCCACCCTGCTCCAAACCGCCTGCGGACTCGTGCTGCCCACACACGGCGAATGCCACACCCTCGACCGCTCGGTCGCGCAACTCGATACGCCGGAATTGGAGCGGCTCGGCGTGGTGCATCAGGAGGATCGCCCGATCGCGTGGCTGACCGTCGCGCAGCACCTCGATTTCACCGCGTCGTTTTATCCGACCTGGGACGAGGGTTTGGAAAAACGTCTGCTTGATCTGCTCGAACTCGCGCCGGATCGCAAAGTCGCCGCGCTCAATCCCGGCGACCGCCAGAAGCTCTCCGTCATCCTCGCCGTCTGCCATCGCCCCGCCCTGCTGCTGCTCGATGAACCAATGAGCGCGCTCGATCCGATCATTCGCGCCCGCCTGCTCGACGTGCTGCTGGAGCGTCTGCGCGATGACGCCTGCACGATTGTGGTGTCGTCGCACATCCTGACCGACGTCGAAAAGATTCTCGACTGGGTCATCGCGCTCGACCACGGCCGCGTCACCGCCGATCTCGCCTTTGACGAACTCCAGGAAAGCTACGCGGAATGGATCGTCACCTGCGAACCGGGCCGCCCGTTGCCAGCGGTCTTCGCCGAACCATTCGTGTTTTGTCGTCAGGGAAACGACCGCCAGACGCGGCTGCGAGTGAAGCCCAACGGTCCCGACGCCGCCGCACGATTCGCCGCCCAACACGGCTGCCGCGTCGACGCCCGCCCACTGAATCTGGAGGAGCTGTTTCCCCTCCTCACCCGCACGTCGGTCGCCACCGCCGCCAGCTCCGTATTATAACTTCGGATACATTTCTCGCCTCATGAAACCGGGAACTTGTTTCGCACTCTTCCGCCCGCTGCGTTTCCTTCTGCTCGCCGGAGGACTTGCCGTTTACGCCGGCATCGCCGGAGCCGTTTTGCTCGGCGGCAACGATGCCCCTGCCGTTACCGGCGTGTTGCTCGCCACCGTCATCGTGCCGCTGTTTCTGGGCCGGGCGCTGACCTTGACCCTGCACGCCATCTGGCATCGTCCGGCCACGGCAACGCTGCCCGGCGCCGGTTCCCTGCCGCGCCGCATGATTCTGCTGCCATCGCTGCTGGTCGCGCTCGCGTGCGCCGCAGTGCTTCCGTTCTTCGCGTCGCCATTGCATCCCGTGACCGGCTTTGCGCTGGCGTGGGCAATGACTCTCGCCACCCTGCCACTCGAAAAGGGCCTGCGTTGGAATGGCAGTTTTGCCCTCAGCCTTGTTGGCGCCGCACCGATTGTCGCGGCCTTGTTTTTTCCGGCCAACGCGGTCGAGTATCTGGTCGCGTCTCCCGTGATCGTCACCGTCGCCGCGCTGGCGTTTTCCGGACTGTGTCTGCACCTGCCGCGAAATCGCCGTCAACTGCGCCGCCGCTCGACCCAGATGATTTCCACCGGCGTGGATATTTACGATGAGGACATCCGCCAGAGCGCGTGGAAAACATTCTGGCGACGTCATCAAACCGCCCAACGCCGGTGGTCGCGCGATCGCCGACCGCGCGGATTCGGCGGCTGGCTCCGGGTTCACTTTTATGAGCACCTTGGCTTTGAAGGCGGACTCGGTCGTATCGTGATGCGGCGCTTGCTACTGGTCGGAGCAGGATTCGGGGGCGTGCTGATCATGAGCCTGTTCAACCGTGATGCGCCGTTTTCTTTCGTCGCCTCATTGCACGACCTCCACCGCCTCCTCTGGTGGGGCACCACTGACCAAACCGGTTTGATGGCATTTGCCTCCGTAGTGGTCAGCGTTCTGGTGCTGACGCTTCCTCTGCCATCGGGTCGCAGCCGTTATCCGATTTCGCGTGTCATGCAGGCCAAAGTTTCGATGGCGATGGCGCTCGTCCAAGTCGGCGGCGTTTTCCTCATCAGCGGAATTTTGCTCTCCGCGTTGTTGGGCGCCACCGCTGTGGTCACGGCGCAGGAATTGCCGCCACATCCGCCGTTTGCGCTCGGCTACTGGATTGGCGTCATGCCGCTGGCCGCGGTGCTGCTATGGGGACGCGCGCTGATTGTGCAGAGCAGCCGGGCGCGCAAAGTGTTGGTCGCGACCTTGGGGTTCGTTGGCTTCATCGCCGCGGTTGTCTTCAGCATGGCGGCCACGTTCGTGCTTTCGCCACTCGGCCTGACCATCACCACCACGA
>CBINJL010000527.1:0-2965 GCA_966250925.1 uncultured Opitutus sp.
CGACTCCGGCTACGAGGACGCGTTGCTCAAGGACTCGCTTTATGAACGCATCATGGAGCACTTCGTGCGCAAACTCGACCGCCGCCGTGAACGGCGCGTAGTCGAAGAGTGAATACGAATAGAGGCGGTCGCCTGCCGCCTCGTTCCCGGTCCCGATTATTCCGTCATGAAACCTCCGCACCTGTTCGCCTACTTCGGCGTTGAACTCGAATACATGATCGTCGACGCCGCCTCACTGGCGGTGCGGCCGTGGGCTGATCGCGTGCTGATCGATGCCGCCGGAAAACCCGTTTCCGATATCGAGCGCGGGCGCCTGACCTGGTCCAACGAACTTGTCGCCCATGTGATTGAGCTCAAGACCACCCTGCCGGAGGAAACGCTCGATGGCCTCGCCGAGGAGTTCGCCGCCGAAGTGGCCGAGATCAACCGTCGCTTCGCCACCCACGGCGCGCGCCTGCTGCCCACCGCGATGCATCCGGAGATGAAACCGGAGGAAGCGGTATTGTGGACGCACGATTTCTCCGAGGTTTACGCCGCCTTCGACCGGATTTTCGACTGCCGCGGCCACGGCTGGTCGAATCTGCAGAGTGTTCACCTCAATCTGCCGTTTGCCAGTGACGCCGAATTCGCCCGCCTGCATGCGGCCATCCGCCTTGTGCTGCCGCTGCTGCCCGCGCTGGCCGCGTCCTCGCCATTCGTCGAAGGTCGCGCCACCGGCTGGCCCGACAACCGCCTCGCCTTTTATCGCAACAATTCCGCCAAGCTGCCCGCGCTGTGCGGCCGGGTGATTCCCGAGCCGGTGTATTCGGAATCCGATTACGACCGCGAAATCTTCGCGCCCATCGCCGCCCAGCTCGCCCCGCACGATCCCGACGGCGTGCTGGAGGCGCGGTTTTCCAACTCGCGCGGCGCGATCGCCCGTTTCGACCGCAGCTCGATCGAGATCCGCCTGCTCGACATCCAGGAATGTCCGGCCGCCGACCTCGCCATCTTGCGCACCATTGTGGCCCTCCTGCGCGAACTCGTCGCCGAAACCCGGCTGCCGCTGGTGGAGCAGCAGCCGGTCGCGGTCGCCCCGCTCAAAACGCTCTTTGATGCCTGCGTGGAGCAGGGCGAACAGGCGCTCGTGACGGAACCGACCGTCCTGCGCGCCTTCGGGGCCGACGACGCCGCGCCGCGCACCGCCGGCGAACTGTGGCAACTCGCCGTGGCGCGTCTTGATCCCTGCCGCGATGCCTCCGCCGTGGAGCGTGAGGCCTTGGGGGTCCTGATTAAACACGGCCCGCTGGCCCGGCGTTTGGAACGCGCCCACGCCGCCGGAGAACCGCTCGCGGCGATCTATCGCCGCTTGGCCGACGGCATGGCGACGAACACGCCGTTCATCGCCTAATCGGAAAAAACGTAGGGCATATTTCCCACGGAACACACGGAATACACGGAGACCTGCCCTGCGGGAACTTTCCGTGTATTCCGGGGGCCGTGGCTATTCTGAACTATTACTCGCCCGGCTGTTGATTCGCCAAATCAACCAAAGCACTGGTGAGTCGGGTGCGGTCTTCCGGGGTGCCCGCGCGGTCGGCGGCGCGTTGGAGCATGAGCTGGGCGAGTTCGTCGTTGCCGAGCGCGGCGTGCAGGCGGGCGACACTGATGCACAATTCCGTCTTGGCCGGAAATTGCGCGACGGCGTGATCAAGCAACTGCATGAAGCTCGCGTCGGGTTGTAGTCCGCTCCGCCGCAGGGTTTCGGCCAGCACCCAGGCGACGGTCGGGTTGGGACCCGGCATTTCGGCGCGGACCTCCAACGCGGTTTGCACCATTCGTTTTGCCGCTGCTTTTTCGAGTGTGTCCGCCGCCGCGAGTTCCGCCTGCAACTGCGCGATGCGAGCATAGGGATCGGCCGAGCCGCGCTCGCGGGCGGACGCAAACGCCATGCGGGCCGCGGTGGTGTCGCCCTGCGCCAGTGCGATGAAGCCGAGGGTGTCGTAGCTTTCGGCATCGGTGAAGCCGCGGGACTCTGCGACGGTCATGGTTTCGCGCGCCTCATCCAACCGGCCGTTCAGGCGATGGATGTTGGCTTTGAAACGCGCAACGTCGGACGGCTGGGCGGGATGCAGTTCGACCGGCGGCATCGCCGGCAGCGGTTCCGCGGACGTGACCGGGGAATGGTAACGACCGCCGTTGAGGTAACCGCGCAGCTTCACGCCCAGTTTGGCGGAACTCATGCCGAAGCAGTCCTGAAACATCTGTTCGCTGGGCGGCTCGCGGCGGAGGCGGTCGATCAAACTCAGAAACGCCGCCTGGTGTTTTCCTTTTTCGGCAAACAGGCCGTAGTGGACGAAGGCCAGCGACTGGCCGGAAAACGTGCTGCCGATGGGATTAAGATAGGCCGGGTTGTCATAGTCCACGCTTACCAGCTCCAGCATGGGCAACATGGCGCGGCGTTCGAAGAACAGACTCAGATTGGTCACGCGATCCGAGCCCGTCGAACGCCCTTCGGACATCGTCTTGATGATTGATGTATTCAGTTTTCCAAGACGCGCCTTGCCGCCTTCGATCCTGGCGGTGGCGACGAGCCGGGCCATGCCCTCGCAGAGCCATGGTGGCGGATTTAATCCTCGGCTGATCATGAGATCGCGCACGTAGTCGCGCTTGAGATGGTCAAGGGTCACGACGGGAAGCTCGGCCGATTCCGCCGGGTCGTCCTCGCTGAACCCGGCAAAACCACCTTCGCGTTGCAGGCCGTGGGTTTCCTGAATCTGCAGGGTTTTTACCTCCAGGTCCGCCACGATGTAGGCGCCGGCTTCATCGTAAAGATAGGCGGTGACCGAGTCGCGCAGATCGCTTTCGGCGGGCACGGGACGAAGTTTGTCGTAGCTCCCGCGGGCGCCGCAGAGAACCAGGCGCAGCGGCCGCGAGGGCACTCGACGCCACTGCGGGACGAGCCATTCGACCAATTGGGTGAATT
>CBINJL010000528.1:0-2963 GCA_966250925.1 uncultured Opitutus sp.
CCGGATTGACGGGCATCTGCGGAAATTTTTGGCGCGGGAGCCGCGGCCGTCGGTATGGGCGGGGCTGGTGGTGGCGGGATTTGAATTGCTGGAAGGCGGCGCCGAGGAAGGGCTGACCGCCCGCGTCTGCCACCATCTGGTGGAGCAGGTCAAAAAACTCGCCTCGCCGAAGGAAGCTGCATTCGCCAACGCCGTGGTGCGCAAGCTGGCGGCGGCGCTGGCGGCGGATCGTGCGCCGGAGCCGGATGACGGCATCTCGGACTGGGCGCGCTGGCACTCGCATCCGGAGTGGCTGGCCCAGCGGTGGCGGATGCGATTTTCGGCCGATATTGCCCGCGATCTGATGGCGTGGAATCAGCAGCCGGCGCCGGTGCTGGTGCGCTGGCGGGTGGATGCGACCCAAACCCCGCCGCCGGCTTGGTTGCAAGCGGTGCCGGGCACGGCGGATTTTTTTGCGGCCGAATCGGGCCATTGGCCGGAACTGGCGGCGTTGATCGCGGCCGGCACGGCGGTGGTGCAGGATGCGGCGACGCGGCATGCGGTGGCGTTGCTTGATCCGCAGCCGGGCGAAACCGTGCTCGATCTCTGTGCGGCGCCGGGCGGGAAAAGCCTGGCCCTGGCCGATCGCATGGGCCGCGGCGCGGTTGTGGCGATGGATTTGCCGGGCAAACGCCTGCCGCGATTGGTGGAAAATCTGAAACGGGTGCCGGCCGGCGTGACGGCCACGGTGGTCGCGGGCGACCTGGCTCGCGGCGGGTCGCGGGCGCTGGCGGCGCGCGGATTGCCGACGACGTTTCCAGCCGTGCTGCTCGACGTGCCGTGTTCCAATACCGGCGTGATGCGGCATCGCGTGGATGTGAAGTGGCGGATCGCGCCCGACAGTTTCCGGCGTCATGCCGCCCAGCAGCTCACACTCCTGATCGCCGCCGCCGAACGGGTGGCGCCGGGCGGGCGTTTGGTTTACAGCACCTGCAGCCTCGACCCCGAGGAAAACGAGCAGGTCGTCGATGCCTTCGTGAAACGCAGCCGCGGCGTGTTTGTGTGCGAGACGACGCAATTGTCCACGCCCTGGGAGCACGGTCACGACGGCGCAGGCGCGTTCTTGTTGCGCCGCCAAAAGTAGCGGGAGCATCCTGCTCCCGTTCGTCGGTTGTATGAAAACGCAAAACGGGAGCTGGACGCTCCCGCACCTTTGCGCACGGCGCCGAAACTACGGCACCAGGGTGAAGACCGACGTCGTCACCACGACTTCGTCGCGGCCTTTGATCAGGGTGAAGGCGATGTCGTTGCCGGCGTCGATCAGGACGCGATAGCGGGCGAGATCCCAGGTTTCGACCGGCTCACCGTTGACCCGACTGACCAGATCGCCCACCGCCAGTCCGGCCGCCGCGGCCGGTGATTCGGGCGCCACGGCGTTGATTTTCCAATAGGCACGGGCCTTGTTGAAACTCACTCCGACGCTGCGTTTGGGCGGGGTGGTCAGACGCATTTGCTCATCGCTGTCGGGGCGATAAAACGCGACCTGCCGACTCTCGGGATCGAAGGTGATGGCGAAGCGGCGCAACAAGTCGCCGCCGATCGAAGTGGTCGACCCGCTCAGGTCGACGATGGGTTGCACCACTTCATGGTCGCCGATGTGCAACGACGGACCGAGGCGGGCGAGGATCTGGCGATGATCGCCGTGCAGCGTGCCGACCAGCGTGCCTTCGCGCGGTGGTTGCACGAAGTCGAGATCGAGTCCTGCCGGGTCGAGATTGAGTCCGCCGTCGCTACCGGTGTCGATCAGTGTGACGAGCGAACGCGAGCCCAGGTTGAGCTGCACAAACGGCACGTCGTTGTGCGCGGTGTAGGGCAGCACGCAGCCGCGCAGCGGCGCATCGTCGTCGAAGGCCGACAACGTGACCTGTTCGCCGGGGTAGTCGAGCGTCAG
This sequence comes from uncultured Opitutus sp., assembly GCA_966250925.1. Classification (GTDB taxonomy): domain Bacteria; phylum Verrucomicrobiota; class Verrucomicrobiia; order Opitutales; family Opitutaceae; genus Actomonas. The sequence continues at coordinate 1,931 of CBINJL010000528.1, forward strand.
GCGGGTGTTGCTGAAAAGACTGAAGCCGAGCACGCCGTCGATCTGCAGGCCGAGATGATCGGAAATCTCACTGCAATCGAACACCAGCGCGCGCACGTTCTGAAAATTTGCCGGACCAAAATCGATGCGGTTGAGCATGACCGATTCGACCGGCACGGCCCGACCGCTGGCATCGCGCAACCAGACCTTTTGCGGATCAGGATCATGCAGCCGGTGCATGTGGCGGATGGCGTATTCGGGCGAGACGAGCGTGCGCGAGGCTCCGGTATCGATCAGAAAACGCCACGGGCCGTCCTTGCCCTGGGTTTCCAGGACGACCAGGCCGGCGATCACGCGCATGGGAATGTCCACCCGGGTGGCGGCCGGATTGGCGATCACCGGCATCGGTTCCAGATCGAGCAACGTCGCACTGCGATCGGGTGCGATCTGACAGCCTCCCGCGAGTAGCGCGACGATGCCGCCGATTTGGGACGCAAGATACGTGGACCGCCGTTCGATCATTTCTCGGGAGTCGGCAGCGAACGCGCCACCCACCAACTGCCCAGTGCCAGCGCTGCCGCTGCACCGAACACCGCTGTGCCGCTCACCAGCCAGAACAGCACGCCGGCCAACACTGGGGTGATGGCGCGTGCCAGCGAACCGAGGGAACGGAAAATGCCGAGCACGCGGCCCTGTTCATTTGCCGCGCTGTAGAGCGAAATCAGTCCCGAGGTCGCCGGATTGACGAAACCGGCGCCAAGCGCGAGCACGCCGAGCCCGACGTAGAGCGTGGGCACGTTGGGCGCGAGACCGACCACGATGAATCCGATCGTAGCCAGCAGCAGGCCCGTGGTCAGCACACGCGTTTCACTTTGTTTCTTTAACAGGCGCCGCACAATCATGCCCTGCGTGATGATCGAACACACGCCGAGGTAGGCCAGCATGATGCCGTTGCCCTTGGCGCCGAAACCGAAGCGTTCAACGCCGAGAAACGTCAGCGAAAATTCCATGGCGCAAAACGCCAGCGCGAAGGTGAAGCCGATCAGATTGGTGC
>CBINJL010000529.1:0-2949 GCA_966250925.1 uncultured Opitutus sp.
GCGATGGGCGGCGCCGAACGCGACCAACGAAAACAGCACAATGAAAAGGATGAGGTGAAAAACCTTCCACCCATCGAAGCCGAGTCGCCAGTGCAGGTCGACCATCAGCGTGACGGCCGGAATCAGCAGGGCGAGAAACAGGCACGTCATGGTGCCGCGCACCTGGCGAACCTGACCGCGGGTGAGCGTCATCAGGGAAGGCGAAGAAGGCGGGCGCATCATGACCGCAATTGGAAGGTGATGAAGGCGGCGGTGCCGACCAGCAGCAGGATGAAGAGGAGCAGGCGCAGGCGTGGCCGGCGGCGCACCGTTTCCCACGTCTCGCCGGCGAGGTTGGCCACGGGGCCGAGATCGATGTGGCGCGGCGCCATGTTGGAAAACTGCAACTCGGGGCCGGTCTCGATGAAGGCCGCTTCCACGGCTTCGCGCAGGTCGGCGGGCGGTTCGGTGTCGGCGAGAAAATCGTGCGGCCAGCGCACCGGCGCATCGGCGATTTCGAGCGCGAGGCGCAGGCGGCGGCGGGCGAGTTCGCCGGGTTCGTCCGGCGTGTTCAGAAAGCGGTCGATCCAGGCCTGGATGTGCTGGTCGGTCAGACGCATGGCAGCGGCGACCGGCGTCTCGTCGGGCCGGATTTCGCGGCGGGCGCGATCGACCAGGATGCCGGCGAGGCGGGTGAGGCGTTCGCGGCCTTCGAGGCGGTGGGCCCGCAGGTAGCTTTCGACCCGCAGAAACGCCTCGTCCCAGGCGGCGTCGGAAAGATCGCGGCCCTGATCGGGTTGGGCGGGAGCGAGGGAAATCAGCGCGGCCATGACATGCTCCACGTTTCGCTGATCGGATCGGGTCCGCGTTTCAAGGTGCAACGCAGCCACGGGGCGGCGTTGTCGGTCGCGTTCGGATCGGTGGTGATGTTGGCGGACACACGCCAGCCGCGTCCGTCGGGCAGACGTTTCAAGGTATGGTGGTCGACACTTACGCCCGCGGCGGTTTCGAAGGCGGCGCCGAAGGCTTCCGGCTGCATGTCCTCGATGCCGGCACCGTGGAAATCGATCCACCAGAGTGTGTGTCCATCATCGCTGCGACCGCGGCGCGTGGCGGTGACATGGGCCAACTGCGGATCGGTGGGTGGAACGTTTTCGCCCCAGACGAGGCGATAGGCGAAACGGGTTTCCTCGCCGGGCTGCACCGCGCGGTCGGGTTGCCAGTAGGCCACGACGTTGTCGGCGTATTCGTCTTCCGGCGGCAGTTGGGCGAGTCGCACGCGGCCCGGACCCCAGTCGCCCACCGGCTCGATCCAGGCGGACGGGCGACGTTGGTAATTGGCTTCGAGATCCTGGTAATTGGAGAAATCGCGGTCGCGCTGGAGCAGGCCGAAGCGTTGCAGCTTGGCGGTGGGGATCTCGGTCAGGCGCAGGTGGTCGGCCTGGACGAGCGGTTGCCAGAGTCGACCGTGTTCGGCGGTCTCGACCCACCAGCCGTCGGAGTCGTGGACTTCGGGGCGCGGCGCGCCGGCGGGGCGGTCGGTGTTTTCGCCATACCAGAACATGCTGGTGAGCGGGGCCCAGCCGGGATGCGCGACGGCGGAGCGCCAGAAGAGGGCGACATCGACGGTCATGATCGTGTGGCTGCCGGGAGCGATGCGAAAGGAATAGGCGCCGGCCACGCTGGGGCTGTCGAGCAGCGCGAAACATTGGAGCTCCTTGGCGCCGGGTTCGGGTTTCATAACCCAAAACGTGGTGAAGTTGGGAAACTCCTCCTGCTGATTCGGCAGCGCGGCATTAAGTGCGAGGCCGCGGGCGGAAAGGCCGTAGTGTTGCCCGGGCGCGAGGGAGCGAAAATAACTCGCGCCGAGAAACGAGACCAACTCGTCCATCACGTCGGGACGGTTCAACGGGTAATGCACCCGCAGGCCGGCGTAGCCGACGCTGGCGCGCACCCGCCCCACGTCGCCGAGCGCGCGGTAGTTGTAGAAGTCCTGTTCGAATGGAATCTCCTGCACGTGGGTCGGGCTGCATTCGAAAACGCGCACCCGTTGGAGATTGGTGCCGCCGCGATGGAAGAACTGCAGTTGAAACGGCAGCGGCGGTTCGCCGCTCCACAGCGCGGCCTCACGACGAAATTCGATTTCGCGATATTGGTCGTAGCTGAGATCTCGCAACTTGCGTGGCAGCCGCGGGGGATCATCCGGCCGATAGGATTTCTCGGCCAGTTCGCGGGCCTGCGAACGCACGTAGTCGAAATCGACGGACAGCCGTTGGATATCGGCGAACACAGTCGTCGAAATTGCGGCACCAAGAGCGAGCACCAGGATCGGGAAGCGGGACATACTTTCCTTGTGGAGCGCATCGTGGGCCAATCGGTTCCCAGTGCAATCGTTTGCAGAAAGCCTTGCCGTAGGCGGTGATCCGACCGCCGGCGTGCAATCTGCGCGATGGTGGAGGGGCGGCGTCGGTATTCTGCACGGTGGCGTTGCGTGGGCGCACCCGCGACCTGAAGAAAAGTTGGCGCCGCTTCCCCTCGGAGACGACGGGTTCGGACTTAAGTATCCGGCTTTTGGGCACGTGGCCTGCGCGTGAAGTGATGGGGTCCCGTCGGCCAACGCGCACCGGCCGCGACCTGATGCATTTTGCCGCAATTTCCCTGAACCCACTGCCCATTGCCGTTATGAAAATTCCTTCCGATTCACTTCGCGACCGTGTCGCTCTCGTCACCGGCGGCGGTTCCGGCATCGGTCGCGCCACCGCCAAACTGCTCGCCCACGCCGGCGCCAAAGTCGGTATCCTCGGGCGCACGGCTTCCGAACTCGACGAGGTGGTCGCCGAGATCAATTCCAGCGCCGAGACCACTGGTGAAGCGCTGGCCCTGCCGGCCGACATCACCAACAATGCCGCCATGACCGGAGCCCTGGCCTATCTGGAGGAGCGGTGGGGACGGCTCGACATTCTTTTTGCC
>CBINJL010000530.1:0-2932 GCA_966250925.1 uncultured Opitutus sp.
CGCTTTGGTGAACTCGGGCGACCGGCGAATGTAGAATGGCACACGTTCTTTTCCTGGTTGCAGGGAGGGCTCGGAGCCATCGGCGGGCCGCGTGAGATGCTGCAATACCGGGAGCGCGATGAGGTGATCGGTGGGGTGGTGAGTGAGTGCGGGCAACCGCTCACGGGACAGTGGCTGGAGTTTGTGCGGGAGGAGATCGATTGGATGCAGGACCGCGCGATTTTGGAGTTGGACGATTATCTGGCGGCCGATCGCGCCGGGCGCGGCGTGGCTCTGAATGAGGAACAGCGACGTCTGGTGCACGCGGTGTTCACCTCCTACCGGGCGCGGTTGGCGGAGCGTAATGCCGAGGACTGGTCGGGTCGGGCGTTGCGGTTTTTGCAGGGCGTCGAGTCGGGTCGCATTGAGATGGCGCGATTCGACTTCATCTACGTGGACGAGGCGCAGTTTTTTGCGCCGGTGTGGTTCATGATCCTGCGGCGGGCGCTGGAACCGGTGACCGGTCGGCTCCTGCTGGCGGCTGATCCGACGCAAGGTTTCCTGAAGCGTCGGCAATCATGGATCGCCTGCGGACTCGACCTGCGCGGACGATCCACCCGGCTGCGACGCAGTTACCGCAACACGCGGGAGATCCTGCGGCTGGCGGCCGACTTTTATCGGGCACGGCTGGGGACCGAGGAGGAGAGTGGACTCAATTTGCCAGATGCGACCGAGCTCGATTCAGCGGAGTCGGGTGAGGCGCCGCGATTGATCGTAGTCACCTCGCGGCAGGACGAAGTGAACCGGGTGATCAATGAAGTGCGGACGCTGATTGACGCGGGTGGGAGTCCCGAATCGGTGCTCGTGCTGGTGGCCGCGAGTCTGCGCCAGGGACCCGTGATGGAAGGGTTGGTCAACGCCCTCGGAGCGGATCGGGTGGCATTGGCGAAGGAAGGCCTGAGTGGCAGCCGGGTGCGGGTGTGCAGCATCGAGGCGGCGACCGGGCTGGAGGCGCCGATTGTGTTTTTGATCGGAGCGGCGGAGTTGATCGAGCAGGAGGCGGACCTGCAGATGTCGGTCGAGCAGCGGGAGGAACTGCGCCGCGACAACACACGCCGGCTTTACATGGCCTTCACCCGCGCAGGTATGCGATTGGTGATCACATGGGTGGGCAAGGTGCCCGACGAAATCCCGCGGGCCTTGCGGATTGACGGATGAGTCAAAGGGCGGAGAACACATTGCCACTGGCGAAAGGGCGGGCAGAGCCGCGGGACATTGCAGGGACTCACCTCACTCGCGTGGGGCCGCGGCGGAATGACTTACGCGCCGTTGGCGTGGTTTAGGCAGCCGAATCAACCTATGTTCCGCAATGGATGTTTAACGCAAAGACCGCAAAGACCGCGAAGAACGCAAAGAAAGGTGGTAAGGAAATAGCAATAACTCCGCGGACGTTGGCACACGGCGGCAGTCATGCTTGTGCGTGGAATGGAAATGTCGCAGCCGTCGAAATCGTAGGGGCGCACCCGTCGGAGGCGGGCGAGCCTCGTGTACGCCCGCAGTGGAGTGGCTTTTCGGAATGGAAACGGCTGACGCGCGGCGGGTCGACGCCAGGTCGACCCCTACGAAATACGGCGGCAGTTATTTGGCGGGGAGCGGCGCGCCGTGCACGCTGTCGCGGGTGTCGAAGGTCAGTTCGTAGGCGAGCTGAGTTCCGCTCTGGAAGCGGAAGGTAAGTGTGACCGGCTTGGACTCGGTTTCAGCGAAAAACTCCGGCGTGAGGGTGACGGTGCCGTCGGTGTAGTTCGGCTGGTAGGCTTCGTGATAGACTTTGTAGGCCGTCCAGTTTTGCGGACCGGCGTGGGTGCCGTCGGCGTGCACGGCCTGCATCGTGGCGATCAGGTCGCCGCGAAAATCGGTTGGGATAACAAGTCCGGCAGGACGCGTTCCGGTGGCGGCGGACAGCATCGGTGAATCATGGAGCCGCACGTGAAATGTCCAATCGGGTCCGGCGTCGAAGCGGGCGGCGAGGGTGGTCTTTTCGCCAGTGGCGCCGGTGGTATGGGGAGCGAGTGCGGCTGCCTTGAGAATGAGAACGTCGTCGTCGATCTCGTAGTCTTTGGTGGCGGTGAGAAGGCGGTCGCCGGCGGCGAGTTCGGCGAAGGTGTTGCCGTGAAGGTGAAGCTGTATCCGAACATCAGATACGTGTGTATCACGGCGTAGAAAAATCAGATCGGTGGCGGCGGTGGCGGACCGGCCGGTCAGGCTGCGCTGGATGATGGCGTGCAGGGTTGGGTCGCGCCAAACGAGGCGGGCACGGTCGAAGTGCTGGCCGTTGTCCCACCACATGTGGGTGATGTTTCGGGTCCGGGCCGCGTGGGTGAAATGTTCGAAGAACTTGAGCATCTCGCCGCGCTGGACGGCGGCCGGGTCTTTGTCGAAGGCGAGCAAACCATATTCGCCGATCACGGTCGGAATGCCGTGGGCAACAAACGTCGTGTGCACACGATCCAACGCGGATTCGAGGTCCGCGATGGTGGCCGCGTCGAACGTGGTGTGACCGGCGACATTTACGCTGAACGGCCAGAATCCGTAATAGTGCACCGTGGCGATGAGGTTGGGATCATCGAGGGCAGTGATGGTGGCGGCGAGCGAATCGAGGAAAGGTTGGCCGGCGTTGGTGACGACGGTAGGCAGCACCAGCGGCCGGGTGGCGTTGCCTTCGTCGGAGGCGCGCACGATCCGGTGGAAAATCGTGTTCAGCTCGTCGAGCAGCACCATGTCCGCCGCATCGTCGACGCCATCGAACACCGGCTCGTTGATGCTCTCGAACATCAACCGGTGAGGCCGGTCGGCGAAACGGGCGGCGATCTGTTGCCACAGGGCCCGATAGCGAGCGAGCACCTCGTCGCGATGCGTGGGCAGATCATCGACCCACTGCCAGGAATCGTGGTGC
>CBINJL010000531.1:0-2931 GCA_966250925.1 uncultured Opitutus sp.
AGAGCGCCGACGGTGGTGCCGCCTGTTGCCATGTCCTCACCGCCTTTCTTTGCGTGCTTTGCGGCCTCCGCGATCTTGGCGTTAAACATCAATTGATGAATAATAGGTTGAACGCATCACGACGTTCGCGGTCGTCGGCGAGCGACGACCTTACTTGGCGGTCGGGCCGACTACTTTTTCGATGGCCTGGGCCAGCGCGACGTCCTTGGCCGTGATCTTGTTGCCGGCGTGGTGGGTGGTGAGCCGGATTACGACTTCGTTGTAAACGTTGGTCCATTCCGGGTGATGGTTGAGCGCTTCAGCCTCAAATCCAACCCGGAGCATGAAGCCCAACGCCGCGCGGAAATCCGCAAACTCGAATGTCTTCGTCAAAACGTCGCCTTCGCGTCGCCAGTCCGGCAAATCCGTCAGAGCGTTGGCGAGGGCGCGGTCATCGAGCGGGGCGTCTTTCATGGGACAAACTACGCCAAGGTGCGTTTTCGGTCAAAACGCCCGGTCACCCCTGCGGCCTTGTCAAAGCCCGGGGCGGCTCCCTAACGTGCGCGCCTTTCCTCCATGGCCGAACCTGAACCTTCCTCCGTTCCGCAACATGTCGCCATCATCATGGACGGCAACGGACGCTGGGCCAAGCAGCGCGGCCTGCCCCGCATCGAAGGCCATCGCCGCGGCGTCGAGACGGTGCGCGGCGCCATCGACACGGCCAAGAAGCTCGGTATCCGCTACCTCACGCTCTACGCGTTTTCGGTGGAAAACTGGCGTCGGCCGGAGGACGAGGTGGGCGCGTTGATGGGGTTGCTGGAGTATTTCCTGAAACGGGAAACCAAGACCCTGATCAAAAACGAAGTGCGTCTGCGCACGATCGGCCGCACCGATGCATTGCCCGAAAAAGTCCGGCGCGAACTCGAACGCACCATCGCCGCCACCGCGCATTTCACGGACCACACGCTGGTGCTCGCGCTCAACTACGGCTCGCGCACGGAGGTGCTCGACGCGGCCAACGCCTACGCCGCCGCGGTCGCCGCCGGTGAGATCGATCCGGCGCGCGCGACCTGGGAGGACTTTGCCCGCGGCCTCTACACCCGCGATCTGCCTGATCCCGATCTCATCATCCGCACCTCCGGCGAAACCCGCGTGAGCAACTTCCTGCTCGTGCAGGCGGCCTACGCGGAATTCGTTTTCCTGCCCATCTTCTGGCCCGATTTCAGCGAGTCTGATTTTCGCGCCGCCGTGGCCGACTTCGCCAAACGCGAGCGCCGTTTCGGCCGCACCGGCGATCAACTCGTCGCCGGTGCCGCCAAGCCAAGCGCGTCCCTCGCTCCGGGCCGCTAAGCTCCCTCGCCCTCAACCCAACTTTTACTGCCGTGGCTTCCCGAATTCTTAGCACCTTTCTCTTGTGGGCGATTGTGGCCGGCTGCGTGATTTTTCTCGGTCCGGTCGGCGCCGTCTGGCTCGTGACACTGATCGCCGTGCTGACGTTGTGGGAGTTTTTCAAACTCATCCGCCGGCTCGGCGTGGAACCCTTCGATCGCGTCGGCATGATCCTCGGCGCGGCACTGTGTCTCGGTCCATTGTATCTCGAACGCTTCGGCCTGGGCACGGGCCAATTGCTGGCGCTGGCTACGATCATTTTCGCCGTGCGCATCCTCGGTGAGCGCGCGGCACACCACCGGCTCGACGCGTTGGCGTGGTCGCTCTTCGGCGTGGTTTACATCCCCTTCATGCTGTCGTTTCTGCCCCGCATCATTCTGATCGACAGCCCGGTGGCCCGCACCGGCCTGGTGCTGACGGTGTGGCTGATCGCGGTCTCAAAGTTCTGCGATGTCGGCGCGCTGCTTTCGGGCATGGCATTTGGCCGCCACAAGATGGCTCCGGAAATCAGTCCCAAAAAGACCTGGGAAGGCGCGGTCGGCGGCGTGCTCATCTCGATCGGCATCGGCGCCGGCCTGGCGCAGCTTTTCGCCGCGCACCTGCCACCGCTGTTCACCCCGCTGTTCGCCGCCGCGGTGGCCCTGCCGATCGCGGTGCTGGCCATCGTGTCGGACCTGGTCGAATCGATCATCAAACGCCACACCAACGCCAAGGACGCCGGCGCCACCATCCCCGGCATCGGCGGCGTGTTCGACCTTTCCGACAGCCTGATCCTCACCGCGCCGGTGGGTTTCGTGGTGTTCAATTTGCTGTGACGGCCGACGGAATCATTCGCGGCCCTTCGCAATCCTGATGACTTCCCTGCGCAATTCGACCGGCGGCTGCATCTGCGGACACGTGCGTTATCGGATCGACGCCGATCCCATCGCGTTGTTCGCGTGCCACTGCTCCGATTGCCAAACGGTGACCGGCGCGGGTTACGTGCTGGCACTGCGCGTGCCTCATTGCGCACCGACCGTGACCGCAGGTGAAGTCAAAGCCTACCCGCGCGAGGAAGCCGATCGGCGGCAGCGCATCATTCACCGCTGCCCGCAGTGCCTCACTGTGCTTTGGAGTGAACGTCCCGACACACAGGACTACGTTACCATTTACGCCGGCACACTTGACGAATCTCCGCGCCTCCGGCCGGTCGCACACATCTGGACCCGCGATGCGCAACCGTGGATGACGTTGTCCCCCGACGCGCTGCAGTTTGCCGAAAACCCGCCTGACATGCAGCCGATTCTCGACGCCTGGCAGCGCCAGCAAATCGCCTCATGACCGCGACTCGTTCATCCACTCATGCACCGAAACGGGTCGTCCTGCTGGGCGCCACCGGATCGATCGGCAAAAACACGTTGCGGGTGATCGCGGCGCATCTGCCACCGCTGTTCACCCCGCTGTTTGCGGCCGCGCTGGCGCTCCCCATCGCGGTGCTGGCCATCGTGTCGGACCTGGTCGAATCGATTATCAAACGCCACACCAACGCCAAGGACGCCGGCGCCACCATCCCCGGCATCGGCG
>CBINJL010000532.1:0-2915 GCA_966250925.1 uncultured Opitutus sp.
TCACGCCGACCCCCGCCGGACCAACGCCGCCGCAGGCTATTGAGCGAAAATATCCGCCACCGTGCATCGGGCACAAAATTCCCCTTGCCAACCGCGGGGCGGCTCTCTGTTTTCGACCGCTCTTCCCATGCAAAAGACGAAGAAATCCATCGCCAAGCGCTTCAAAATGACCGCCAAGGGCAAATTGATGCGCCGCACGCCCGGCTTTCGTCACCTGTTGGCCACCAAGAGCTCGAAGCAAAAGCGTCGAGCCAGCCAGGACAAACAGGTCGACGCCGGCCGCGCTGCCAACCTCAAGCGGGGCCTCCCGCACGGTCTCTAACCGAGGATAGCAGCGACCAACCGCAATACGCCAGGCGGGTAAAACCCAACGAGACGACCCGCCGGCGCCCAAATACCAGAAAGATAAAACATGCCTCGTGCCACTAATGCTCCCGCAGCCAACAAGCGCCGCAAGAATCTCCTGAAGCACGCCAAGGGATACTACGCGCGCAAGTCGAAGCTGTATCGTTACGCGAAAGACGCCGTCCAACACGGCTGGCAATACGCCTACCGCGACCGCAAGAAGAAGAAGTCCAACGCCCGCCAGCTCTGGATCGTCCGCCTCTCCGCGGCCGTCCGCGCTCAGGGAATGAGCTACTCTCGCTTCATCGAGGGTCTCAAGGCGGCCAACATCGATCTCGACCGCAAGGTCTTGGCCGACATCGCGGTCCGCGACGAAGTCGCTTTCAACGCCGTGGTCAAACAAGCCCAGGACGCGTTGAAGACCAAGGCCGACGCCGCGGCGAAGGCCTGATAGCAGTCAATCGAACGCGAGCCCGGGGGGCTCGCCTCCATGATTCCACCCGGAGGACGGGTCCCGACGACGGGGCGCCGTCCTCTTTTATTTTCCCCGCGCGAGACTCGCTTCGTTTCGCGTTTTCCCCCGCTCCTTGTTTTCGTTCCGCTTTTCCATGCAAGATCAACTCTCCGCACTGGTCGCCAAGGCCGAGGCCGAACTGCCGACTCTCGCCACCCGTCCCGCCTTCGAGGCGGCCAAGGCCCGTTACGTCGGCCCCAAGGGCGAGCTCACCGGCCTGATGAAACAGATGGGCGGCGTGCCCAAGGAAGAGCGCCCTGCCATGGGCAAGCTCATCAACGAAACCAAGACCGCCTTGCAGGCGTTGCTCGACGCTGCTTTGGCGCGCATCGACGCCGCCGAATTGACCGCCCGGCTCGGTCCGGCGATCGACCCGACGCTGCCGTCGCCCGATCCGCTGCCCGGCACGCGTCATCCGCTCACGCAGGTGCGCGAGGAGATTTGCGGCATTCTGAAAAAGGTCGGTTTTGCCGTCGTTGAAGGTCCGGAGGTCGAGACCGAGTATTACTGTTTCGACGCGCTCAACACGCCTGCCGATCACCCGGCGCGTGATGCCCAGGATACGTTTTATTTCCGCGACGACGCAGTGTTTGCCAACGTCGCCAAGAAGGTGCCGTCGGAAAAATACCTCCTGCGCACGCACACGTCCTCCGTGCAGATCCGCACCATGCTGCAGGGCCAGCCGCCGATCCGCATCGTCTCGCCCGGCCGGGTTTATCGCCGCGACACCGTCGACGCCACGCACTCGGCCAACTTCCACCAGCTCGAAGGCCTCTACGTCGATCGCAACGTTACCGTGGCCGACCTCAAGGCGTTGCTCGACTACGTGCTCAAGTCGCTGCTCGGTTCCGACACCAAGGTGCGTTTCCGGCCGCATTACTTCGGTTACACCGAGCCGAGTTTCGAGGTCGATCTTTCCGCCAAGCACCTGCCCAAGGTCAACAAGGAGTGGGTCGAAATCATGGGCTGCGGCATGGTTGATCCCGCCGTATTCGACGACGTTGGCTACGATTCGTCAGTGTGGAGTGGATACGCCTTCGGCATGGGCATCGAACGCATCGCGATGATGATGTATGGCATCGATGACATCCGCTACTTCTACCAGAACGACCTCCGCTTCCTCCGCCAATTCGCCTGAGAAACAGTAGCGAGTAGCCAGTAGCGAGTAGTGAGCATGTTCGGACTGACCGACATTCAAATTTCGCTCGCCAGCCTCCTACTCGCTACCCGCTACCCACTACTCGCTACTTTCATCCTCCCATGAAAATTTCCCGCAACTGGCTTCAAGACTACGTCGATATTTCGGACTGCTCCGATGAGCAGATTTCCGAGGCGATCACCCAGCTCGGCTTCGAGGTCGAGGGCATCGAACGCACCGGCGCGCCCCAGCTCGAAAACGTGGTCGTCGGCGAGGTGCTCACGCGTGACCAGCATCCCAACGCCGATCGTCTTTCCATCTGCACCGTCGCGGTGGGTGAAGCCCAGGGCGGCACCAAACGCATCGTGTGCGGCGCGCAAAACTACAAGGTTGGCGACCGTGTGCCGGTCGCGCTGATCGGCGCGGTGTTGCCGGGCGATTTCAAGATCAAGCCGTCCAAGATCCGCGGCGAGGCGTCCGAGGGCATGATGTGCTCCGGCAAGGAACTCTCCATCGGCGACGATCATTCCGGTCTGCTCATTCTCACCGATCGCCCGGAAATCGGCACACCGATCAACGAGGCGCTGCCGCCGGGCGACGTGGTGTTCGATCTCGAAATCACGCCCAATCGTCCCGACTGCCTCAGCCACCTCGGCATCGCGCGCGAACTCGCTGCCTGGTTCCGCCGCGAGCTGCGTTACCCTGACACCGCCGTGCCGGCCGCGTCGGCCGTGCGTGCCGATTTGCTCAAGGATGTGCGTGTCGATGCGCCGGAACTTTGCCCGCTCTACACCGCGACCGTCGTGTCCGGCGTGAAGGTCGGTCCGTCGCCGGCCTGGATGCAGCAGCGCCTCACCGCCATCGGCCTGCGTCCGATCAACAATCTCGTCGATATCGGCAACTACGTGATGCTCGAAT
>CBINJL010000533.1:0-2895 GCA_966250925.1 uncultured Opitutus sp.
GGCGACCCCGCTGGCATGGGCCCAGTCGCTCGCCCGCCAGCTCGAGTCCGGTCGGTTGATCACCCGCGACGGCGACGGGCACACCGGGTTCCAGCGCGGCAACAGCTGCGTCGACGACGCCGTCGAGACCTGGCTGATCAAGGGCAAGGCACCGAAGCCGGACCTGCACTGCTGACGGCCGCGTCGGCCGGTTTCATCCCGACGCTCCGCCGCCCCTATACTCGTCCGGCGTGCCCGGCCCCGGTTGGTCACGGACAGCAACACCAGGCCGCCTTAGCTCAGTCGGTAGAGCGATTCACTCGTAATGAATAGGTCGTCGGTTCGATTCCGACAGGCGGCTCCGCCGAAGCCCCAGGTCAGAGGTCATGACCTGGGGCCTTCGCGTCAGCGGTTCAGGGCGGGGGCGATCACGCCGCCGACCAGGCTGACCAGGGTGTCGATGCCGGTTTTGAGCAGCTCCTTCATGGCGCTGTTGCCGCTGCCGGAGCAGAAGGCGATGCGTCGCGGAGCTTCCGACCCGCAGCGGATGGGGACGACGCGGTCGTAGTGAGATTCGAGTTGCCGCTGCAATGCATCGCGGGACTCGGTCCAGGGCGCCGAGCACCCGACGGGTTCGCCGGCGCTTTCGACAAAGGGGCGGTCGGGCGTGAGGCCGAGTTGTTTGGCGAGCAGGGCGTTGTTGCCGATCTCGGGGTGACCGTCGAGCGGGAGATGATTGGAATACAACGCGCAATTGCCGCGAATCAGCGTGGCCACGCGATCGTAGACCGGACCGGTGAGGCGCTGGGGCATGTCCCAATACATGCCGTGATGCACGATGAGAAAGTCGACCCCGGCCGCGACGGCGTCGCGAAACGGCACCAGACCGGCATCGACCGCCGCGCCGATGCGGGTGACGTGGCCGTTGTTGGCGACCTGGAGGCCGTTCCAGGCACCGGGCGCGTCCGTGTAGGCGGCGAGCCGCGTGCGTTCGTTGCAATAGGCGACGATGTCGTCGAGTTGAGCCATGCGCGGACCCTAGGGCGAAAGGCGGGGCGCTTTCGAGGTGGATTTTTCGGGCGATGGCCTTAGCGGTGAAGGCATGGAGCCCGCCGTGCCCGTCCTCGACCTGACCTCGCCCGTGGATCTCATCGCCGAAGCGGCGGCGAGATTCGACCAACGCCCGTCGTGGGACGACTATTTCATGGCCACGGCGGTGTTGCTTTCAACGCGTTCGCCCTGCGAACGCCTGCATGTCGGGTGCCTGTTGGTCAGCGGTGGCGATCACCGCAACCGCATCGTGGCGGCGGGTTACAATGGTTATCTTCCGGGCGCGCCGCACGTGTCTCGGGTGCGCGACGGACATGAGCAGGCGACGGTGCACGCCGAACAGAACGCGGTGGCGGATGCGGCGCGGCGCGGCAGTTCGCTCGACGGCTGCGTGGCCTATGTGACGCATTTTCCGTGCATCAACTGCGCCAAGATTCTCGCCTCGGCCGGTATCGCGCGGGTCTTTTATCGCTACGATTATCGCAACGATCCGCTGGTGGCCGAACTGTTGGCCGATGCCGGCGTGGTGGTGACCAAGCTGTGACTCGCATCCGGCGACCACCGCAAACGCGAAGATCGAGCAGGGAGGAATCATGAAGGAACGCGGACGTATCGAAGAAAGCATGGCCGGCTCGCTGCTGCTGGCGCATCCGTCGCTGCGTGATCCCAATTTCCGGCGCGCCGTGGTGCTGCTCTCGGCGCACGACGACGAAGGCGCGATGGGCGTGGTGTTGAACCGGCCGACCGGCGAAACGTTGTCCGATCTCGACGACGCGTTTGCCGGCGGCGCGCTGGCGACGGTGCCGATCTTTGCCGGCGGGCCGGTGCAGACCGATCGGGTGATCATCTGCGGCATCGCGATGCACGCCGATGGCGAAGGCCTGCGGCTGCACTTCGGTCTCGAACCGGACGCGGCGATCGCGTTGCAGGCCGAGCAAGGCAACACACTGCAACTGCGGGCGTTTGTCGGTTACGCGGGGTGGGGCGCGGGGCAGTTGGAAAACGAACTCGCACACGATACCTGGGCGGTGAGCGCGATCCCGGCCGATCTGCTCGACCAATTGGCCGACGAAACCCTGTGGCGCATCGTGCTCGCGCAAGTCAGTCCCGAATGGAAACTGCTGGCCGACGAACCGGAAGATCCGGAGCTGAACTGAGTTCAAACGCGGGAGCGTCTGCAAGCGGGTGCTGTGCGACGCGGCGGAGAGTCAGAGCCCGAGGGCGGTGCGGTAGAGACGCGGGACACGTTTGGTCACCGAGGTGAGGATTTCGTAGGGAATCGTGTCCGCCCAGGTGCTGAATTCGCCGATGCTGATCTCGGCTTCGCCCTGCCGGCCGATCAACAGCACTTCGTCGCCGGATTGCGGCCGGGGAATGTCGGTCACGTCGACAATGGTTTGATCCATCGTTACTCGGCCGAGCACCGGGCAACGGTGTCCGCCGATCAACACCTGGCCGCGATTGCTCAGCGCGCGGTTGATGCCGTCGCCGTAGCCGCCGGTGAGCACGGCGACGGTGGACGCGCGTGGGAGCCGGTGAGTCTGGCCGTAGCTGATGGCGGTGCCGGCAGGCAGCGACTTCACCAGGCCGACGCGGGCGCGAAAGCTGAAGACCGGTTCGGCCTGCACGTCGGCCAGCAGCGCACCGGCCCGCGGCAGAATGCCGAACTGCAGCAGGCCCACGCGCACGGCGTTGAACGGACCGGCGCGCTCGATGGTTTCGAGTCCACCGCTGTTGTCGGCGTGAATCAGAAGTTTGGAGACATCAAGACCGGGGCAGGCGGCGAGCACGGCGCGAAATCGTGTGCGCTGGTCGGCGGTGAAGGCCGCATCATCATCCGAACTCGAGTAATGCGTGTAGATGCCG
>CBINJL010000534.1:0-2891 GCA_966250925.1 uncultured Opitutus sp.
CCAGATCGGCATACACCGTCACGCCCGTCACGATCGCGATCACGAAGATGTCGCTTTTGGGCACTTTGCCAAAGGTCCGAAACGTCGCCCACTCGAACGTGCCGATCACGACCATGAACATCACGCCGGTCAGCGCCGCGATGGGAATGCGGTCGATGAACGGCGCGCCCACCAGGATGAAGATGAGCAGCCCCACCGCCGCCACCACGCCCGAGGTGCGGCCGCGACCGCCGGAACGGATGTTGATCAAACTTTGCCCGATCATGGCGCAGCCGCCCATGCCCTGGAAAAATCCCGTCACGACGTTGGCCGCGCCCTGCACCACGCACTCGCGGTTGCCGCAGCCGCGCGTCTCGGTGATTTCGTCGATGAGCTGGAGCGTCATCAGCGATTCGATCAAACCCACCGCGGCCAAAATCGCCGCGTAAGGGAAGATGAAGCGCAACGTTTCCCAGTTGAACGGCACATGCGGCAGATGCCACTCCGGCAACGCGCCCTGCACTGACGCGAGATCGCCCACCGTCTGCGTCTCGATACCGAGAAATACGATGCCCGACACCACCAGAATCGCCGCCAGCGACGACGGCACCGCCTTGGTAAATTTGGGCAGGAAGTGGATGATCGCCATGGTGAGCGCCACCAGTCCGAGCATCAGCCCCAGCGCCGATCCGCTCAGCCAGTCGCCCACCGCCGCGCCATTGCGCGCTTTGAACATGTCGAGCTGAGCCAGGAAAATCACGATCGCGAGCCCGTTGACAAAGCCCATCATGACCGGATGCGGCACCAGTCGGATCAGCCGTCCGAGGCGCAGCGTGCCCACCAGAATCTGCAGCCCGCCCATCAAAATCACGGTGGCAAACAGGTATTCAAGCCCGGCCCCCGGCCCGCCACGCGCCTCGCCTTCCTGCACCAACGCCACCATCACCACCGCCAGCGAACCGGTCGCGCCCGAGATCATGCCAGGGCGACCACCAAATGCCGCCGTGATGAGGCCGATGAAAAACGCCGCGTAAAGCCCCACCAGCGGCGGCACCCCGGCCACAAACGCAAACGCGATCGCCTCGGGCACCAGCGCGAGCGCCACCGTGAGTCCGGAAAGCACGTCGTCCTTCAGATTGCCGCGTTTCTTTTTGAAGGGATTGGTCATGTTATAACACAGGCAGTTCAGCGGACCATACGCCCGCAGGGAGTCGGTCGCAATCGGACCGCATCGCACCAGAACACGCCCGAACCCTGCAGGTTTTACGTATCCGTGTGAAGAACCGCGCACCAAGCCAATCCCCGGCCGGCGTGGCAACCCTTTATCCTCCCCGGCCCGCAGCGGCCCGAATCACGCCGGCGCCGCGCCTTCGGCCGTTTCCGGCTGCCAGCGTTCCGCCACCGCACCCAGCGTCGTGCGCCCGTGCCGCCGCGCGAGCCGCAGCAGTTTCAAAAAGATCTGCGCGCTGATGAACGCATCGCCCGCCGCCGTATGCCGGTCGTGCGGCGCCACATCGAAGAGCCGGCACAGGCCGTCCAACGAAAAATCCCGAAACGGCGGCGACGACGCCGACCGCGCCGCGGCGGCCGCCGGTGATACCGCAAACGCTCCCGCCTCCTCCAGATGCAGCGTCAGCTCCATCGTATCCAGCCACCGATTCGCCAGCTCGATGCCGAAACAGCGTTCACAGGCGTGGTTGATCACCTCGACATCAAAACCGATGTGGTGTCCCACGATCACGCCCGCGCCGAGAAAATCCAAAAACTCCCGCAACGCATCCGCCTCCGCCAGACCGAGCTCCGCCGCCTCCTCCGCCGTCACGCCATGCACCACCACCGCGGCGGTGTTGTGACTCACCCGCAGCAGTGCTTCAAACTGCTCCTCCAGCAAAATCTCCCCGGCCTTCACCGTGATCGCCCCCATCGTGATGATGCGATCCTGCCGCGCATCGGTGCCCGTCGTCTCGCAATCGAGCACCACAAACCGCACCGCATCCACCGCGGCCGCGTCGCCGGGCATTTCCCCGACGATCGTCAGGTAGTTTTCGATTTCCGGAGCCATGGCAGGAGGGTCAACCCCGGTGGGTTGCAGCAGCTTCGACGCCAAAGTGGGTCTGCGCCGCCTCCAACAAGCGGCCCACGGTGCGAAAGATCGATTTCACCCGCTGGATTTCCCCCCGGGTCAATTCGTCCGGCCGCACCAGTCGCGCCGTGTCGCCCCGCTGCAGGCCGACGCGGGTCTGCAGTTTCAACGCGTGATCGAACGCCTCCACCGCATCGCCAAACAGGCCTTCATACTGCGGCAGCCGCGCCGCCGCCTTTCGATAACGATCCGGCGTGAAGGTCGCGTCCTCCAACCCCAGCGCCAGCGCAAACACCCGCGCGATGTCGACCAGCGGCGTGAGCGCGTTGGTCTTGGTATTGATCGTGTCCGACACTTCACCCGACGCATCCAGCACGGAGTCGCGAAACACCGTCACCGGCGGCAGGTTCGCCACCGCATCGCGCGCCAGCCGCGGCACAAAGTCAGGATGCCGGGCAATGTCTTCGCGGATCGCCTCGCGCAGCGTGCGCACCAACGCCCGCTCCCCCGTCACCGCCCGCAGATCAAAAAACTGCGTGCGCGTCACGATGTTGCTCTCCCCCGGTCGCTCGATCCATTCGCCGAAACGCCGCGTCCAGGCCGACAAGGGCTGACACCATTGCGGGTTGCTCGCCATGCGCCCGTAAAGATCGAGCGGGAAACGACACACCGAAAGCATCGCGCCCATTTCGTTGGTCAACGCGCTGAACCAGCGCACCATCGGCTCGACCGGCATGCCCGGATCGGGATCGGCGTAGATGATGCCGGTGCGCTGACTCGACCGCAGCAGACGTTCCTTGCGCCCTTCGGAGTGCAGCGCCACCCAGGC
>CBINJL010000535.1:0-2871 GCA_966250925.1 uncultured Opitutus sp.
GCAAGCGGCTGAGCGTCGGGGCGAACTCACCTGTCGCGACAACGCACCCTCCCGGCCCCTCTGCCGCACACGGACGGGGACGTTCCGCGCGGGCCGAGAATGGCCGACCGAAAAGGACCGGCGGTCAGGCGACCAAGGTATGGGCTGGTTTTACCCGTGACAGTTCCTTGGCGTGTTCGCGGCCGAATTTCCAGAGATCGTAGGTGGTCTGCAGATTCAGCCAATTACGAGGGTCCACGTTGAAATAGCGTCCCAGCCGCGCCGCGGTGTCCGCAGTGATGGCCCGCCGACCGGCGAGGATTTCGCTCAATCGGCTTTGCGGGATACCCGTGGCCTTGGCCGCCGCGAGTTGGGTAATCTTCATGGGGACGAAGAATTCTTCGCGCAGAATCACTCCGGGGTGTGTCATGGGAATTTGGGAAGGCATCACATTGCTCCTTTCGGGTTCGGGTTTCAGGTGGGGCATCAATGATAGTCAACTATCTCGACCGCCTCCGCATCAGAGCCCGTCCAGACGAAACAGATGCGCCATTGGTCGTTGATACGAATGCTGTGCTGTCCCGCGCGGTCGCCTTTCAGTGGTTCCAGTTTGTTTCCTGGAGGCAGCTTCAGGAACTCAAGTTGCACCGCAGCATCGATTAATTGCAGCTTTCGCATGGCGCGGGCCTGCAGCGTCGCCGGCAGCCCTTTGGCGAGTTTTCCGCTCCAAATTTTTTCGGTCTCCTTGCTGGCGAAGCTTCGGATCACAGTCAGGGAAAGTCTCGGACTAAACGCAACTCGTCAAACGGATATTATCTGTTAAACAGATATTTTGCCGCGTGCCGGAGTGAGTATTCAACCGCGCCTGGATGGGCACGTCCGTGCTCCCGCTCTGGCACCGTCTTGGAGAACGGACGTCTCGTCCGTTTTTTCGGTGCAGGTGCGTTTGGGTTTTAACGCAAAGGCTGCAGAGCTCGCAAAGTATTGGAAAAGCCGGTCCTCCTTAAACTTAAGCTTCCCACTTAACTTGGCGGCGCCGTCGTCACTGCTGGTGCTCCCGGCGGGAATCGAACCCACATCACCGGCTTCGGAGACCGATGCACTATCCATTGTGCTACAGGAGCGTGCCCAACAGGCGGGCAAAAGTGGCGCCGAGGTTGCGGCGGTGTCGAGCGGTTTTTACGCCGTCGTCGCGCCGGCTTTCGCCGCGGCCTTTTGTTCGGCGCGAGCGAGACGTTCGATCAGCAGCACGGCCAGACCGCCGACGACGAGCAACACCAGAGCCAGACCGAGCTGGCCATCCGGGCCCGGGGCGACATTGACCTGCAGCAGCGGCACTTCTTCGCCGGCGCTGTTGAGGCGGGTGGTGACGGTTTCCTTCCACGGCCAAAGGGTGCGGAGCGCGCCGGCCATCACGCCGGTGAGAGCGACGAGGGTGGTGCGGCGGTAGTGGTTCAACATCCAACTCACCACCCGCACGAAGGAGAGGATGCCGGTGGCGATGCCGAGGCAGAACACCCCGAGGGTAACGAAGTCGCGGTCGTTGACCGCTTCGAGCACCTGTTGGTATTTGCCCATGATGAGCAGCAGGTAGGAGCCCGAAATGCCGGGCAAAATCATGGCGCAGATGGCGATGGCGCCGGCCAAAAAGATGAAGGGCAGGCCTTCCGGCGTCTGGGTCGCTTCCAGGCCGACCAGCAGATAGGTGCCGAGGGTGAAGCCGACGAACACCAGCCAGTCGACCGGTTTCCAGACCCAGGTTTCCCGGGCCAGGAGCACGATCGAGCCGAGCACCAGACCGAAGAAAAACGACCAGAGCGGAATGGGATGGTGCGTGAGCAAATGCTCCAGGATCTTCGCCACGGTGAGCACGGCCAGAAGTAGCCCGCAGCCCAGGGCGAGAAAGAACGGCACCGGGACGCGTTGCCAAGCCCCCTTGAAATCCCCGCGGAGAACGAGGCGAAGCATGCTCAGGTCGAACGATTTGATGCCGTTGAGCAGGCGTTCGTAAATGCCGCAGATGAAGGCGATGGTGCCGCCGGACACGCCGGGCACGACGTCGGCCGATCCCATGAGGAAACCGACCAGGGCAACGCGGAGGTGGGAAAGGATACGCATGGGCAGGCGGGGAAATGACAGCAGGGCCCGGACCGGGCCACAAAAAAGGCAGGCCCGTGAAAAACGGACCTGCCGGAAAAGTTGCGGAAACCGAAACGCTTAGATGGCGGGTTCGGTCTTCTTGAGGCCGACGACGCGGTCGCCTTCCTTCCACTGGCCGCGCTTCTTGAGCAACTCGATGCGCTCGAAACGCTTGAGCACGTTGCGCTTCACGACGAGGCCGCGGGGACCCTGGAGAGACTTGTGTTGGGACATGGTGGTTTCGGTTAAAGTGGTGCTTGTGACGCGTTAAAGGGGAAGGGAGCTAGAGCTCGCCTGCGCCCATGACAAGTATTTTTCCGCCACGTGTTCGGCGCGCACCACAATCCACTGGGGCGTGGCGTAGGGATGGTGGTTGTGCAGCCAGGTTTCGAGGGCAAAACTCCGGTCGACCAGAAACTTCACCGTCACGCGATATTCGGGGGTGGATTCGATCGCGCCGTCCCAGCGGTAAACGGAGGTGATGGGACCGTCGATCTGCACGCAGGCGGCCAACCGCGATTCGATCAATCCGGTGGCGAGGGCGCGTGCCTGTTCCGCAGTTTCCACGGTGGTCCAGCCGATGAGCATGGGCCCAGTGCAATCCGGTCGCCGGCGGGAGGCAAGGCGGGGCTGGCGTTTAGGTGATCCGTGGACAACCGCTGGCAAAATCGCCTTGACGGAGGCGGAAGCGGCCCATGCTCTCGTCGGTTTCTGTCGACCGATTCCTTTCCCGTTCCATGCGTGACGATTATA
>CBINJL010000536.1:0-2866 GCA_966250925.1 uncultured Opitutus sp.
CACGGTGCCGGCGGCGATCAGGCAACGGTCACCGATGCGCGCGCCATCGAGAATCGTCGCGTTCATGCCGATCAGACAGCCATCGCCAATGGTGCAGGCGTGAATGATCGCGGCGTGCCCCACCGTGCACCAGGCGCCGATGAGGGCGTCGAGATCGTCGGCCAGATGGACGATGCAGTTATCCTGAATGTTGCTGCCCTCGCCCACCCGGATGCGGGCAATGTCCCCGCGCAGCACCGCGCCATAGAACACGCTGGAACGCGGCCCGAGCGCCACGTCGCCGACCACGGTGGCGTTGGGTGCGACCCAGTTCGCCGCCGCCGTATCCGGTGTGCAGCCCAGATGTTTCCGCAGGCGTTCGTCGACCGTCATGATGGCTTCGTTCTCGCCCCGCCTCACCCAAACCGCAAGCTTCGCAGTCCCTGATGTTTTTTGATTTTTACAGAAGGGAACGAAGAGAACAAAGAACGGATATTGCATCCGCTATTCAACATGGCCGACAGCCTATCGCCTCATGCGATTGCGGCTGCCATTGAAGTCCATCGCGACAAAGGCCCGGGCTTGAATGAAACAATTTATGAATGGTGCCTGACGAAGGAATTCGATCTGCGCCAAATCACTTGGCTGAACCAAAAACTCGTTCGCATATCCTACAAGGGATTCATCAAAGAAGAGGCGCTTCGTTTTGATATGCTGCTAAACGACTGCCTGCTGATTGAGACGAAATCGGTGGAACAGATCCTGCCTGTGCACAAAGCCCAGCTCCTGACTTACATGAAGCTTCTGGATGTGCCACTCGGTCTTCTCATCAATTTCAACGTCACCCGTCTCACCGACGGCCTTCATCGTCTGATGCTGCCCGGCGCCAACCGATAACCGGACCTTTCCTTCGTTCTCTTCGTTTCCTTCTGTAAAAACCTTCCCTCCACTTCATGGACATCGTTGTTCCCATTCTTCGCGGGTTGCTCGGCATCGCCGGGTTCACCGCGATCGCCTATGCGTTCAGTGCCAATCGCCGGGCGATCGACTGGAAGCTGGTCGGCACCGGCATGCTGCTGCAGATCGTCGTCGCCGTCGTCGTGCTCAAGGTCGGCTTCGTGCGCGCGTTCTTCGAGATCGTCTCTTCGTTCTTCGTGAAGGTGATCGATTTCACCCACGCGGGCACGAGCCTGGTGTTCGGCTGGTTTGCCAACATTGCGCCCGGCAACCAGCCCGGACTCGACTTCACCGCCGGCGGGCCGGTGTTCGCCGTCACCATCCTGCCCACCATCATCTTCTTCGCCGCGCTCACCGCCATGCTCTACTACCTCGGCGTGCTGCAGCGCATCGTCTACGTCTTCGCCTGGCTGATGTCGAAGACCATGAAACTCGGCGGCGCCGAAAGCATGTCGGCCTCGGCCAATATCTTTGTCGGCCAGACCGAGGCCCCGTTGCTGATCAAGCCCTACCTCGATCGCATGACCCGGTCCGAACTCATGGCCATCATGATCGGCGGCATGGCCACCATCGCCGGCGGCGTCATGGCGGTCTACATCGCGCTGCTCGGCGGCGACGATCCGGCCGCCCGCATTGAGTTCGCCACCCATCTGCTGACCAAGTCCGTCATCTCCGCCCCCTGTGCGCTGGTGATCGCCAAGATTCTCCTGCCCCAGGAAGAGCCGGTCGACACCCACATCGCCATCCCGCGCGATCGCTTCGGCGCCAATCTGCTCGACGCCATCTGCGTCGGCACCGCCGACGGCGTGAAACTCGCGGTCAACGTCGGCGCCATGCTCATCGTTTTCACTGCCCTTGTGGCCATGATCAATTTCGGCCTCGGCGACCTGCTCGGCGAATGGCTTGGGCTCAACTCCCTCGTGGCCAGCCTCACCGGTGGCGAGTTCACCCAGTTTTCCATGGAGTTCATCTTCGGCATCATCGGCGCGCCCCTGGCCTGGCTGATGGGTATCGACTCCGGCCATCTGTTGATCGCCGGCAACCTGCTCGGACAGAAAACCGTGCTCAACGAATTCGTGGCCTACTTTTCGATGAACACCCTGCAGGCCAACGGTGAACTGACTGACGAGCGCACCCGCGTCATCCTCACCTACGCCCTCTGCGGTTTTTCCAATCTGGTCTCGATCGGCATCCAGATCGGCGGCATCGGCGCCCTCGCCCCGGAGCGCCGCCAGGACCTCGCCCAGCTCGGCTGGCGCGCCCTGCTCGGCGGCTCGCTTGCCTGCTTCATCCCCGCCTCCATCGCCGGCATGCTGATTTGACGGAAAGGGAAAAGTGACAGGGGGAAGTGAAAGGGAGGAGTGTAGTTAAAATTCAAATACCTCTCGACGATCTGACCGGTGCCGCCATCGCGACGCTGTTGGCCGAACATCTGGCCGACAGGTAACGTTTCTCCCCACCGGAAAGCGTGCATGGGCTTGGGACGGCCCTGAAATCACGCTCATGTCGCGGGAACCATGAGGCACCTTCACCGCCACCGTGGACGCCATCAACGGTCCCCTGAAATCACGCTCATGTCGCGGGAACCATGAGGCGCGAAGACCCGAACGGAGAACGGACGTCCCGTCCGTTCGTGCTGCCTCTCCGCCCAGAGAAACGGACGCGGACGTCCGTTCTCCAGGAGGCACGTCAAACTCCGACAGTGCGCCTCCTATTCGCAGGCGGCGTCGATGGCGCGCAATTCGTCGTCGCTGAATTCGGCCGCCCGGGCGCAGGCCACGTTTTCTTCGATCTGCTTCGTGCTGCTCGCGCCGATGAGCACGGTGGTGATCGCCGGCTGGCGCAGCACCCAGGCCAGCGCCATCTGCGCGAGCGTCTGGCCGCGCTGCTCCGCAATCACCGCGAGTTTGCGCAGACGCCCGTGGTTTTT
>CBINJL010000537.1:0-2866 GCA_966250925.1 uncultured Opitutus sp.
CCATCGTCGTGCCATGTTCCGGCGGCGTCGATTCGACCGGTGACGACGCCGGTGGTGGTGGAAAAGAAAAACCGTTCGGGGTCCGAATGATCGGCGGAGATCGCGCTCGTGCCTTCGGCGGTGGGGTGCAGCAGTTCCAAGCCGTCATCGGTCAGCCGTTCGAGTCCACGCGCGGTGAGGACGAGCAGCCCGCTGGGATGAGAGAGCAGGCCTTGCAACCGCGTCTGCACCGCGACCGCGTCGATGCGCTCGAACATCGCGGAGGTGCCGGCATCGGTGGCGGGTTGCAGGACGTAAAGTCCGTCCGTGCTCAAGTAGTAGAGTTTGCCTTGGTGACGCACGATGTCGCTGACCGGACCTTCGCCGATGCCGCCGAGACCAGGCGGAAACAGCGTGGCGGGCGCGAGCCGGTCGTAGCGCGCGGGACCGTTTTGGGTGGAAAGCCACAACGCGCCGTCGCGGTCCTCGGCGAGGGCAAAGACGGTCGGGTGGGGCAACCCCTGCGCGGGCGTGAGCCGGCGCGGATTGGCGCCGGAGGCGTCGAGGGTCACGAGTCCGGATTTCTCCGTGCCCAGAGCGAGGCTGCCATCGGACAGCAACGCGGCGGTCAGCACGCGGTCGTCGCCCAGAATTGCGGTGAAGTTGTTGGACCACGGAGCGACCGCCCCGGTGTCACCGGAAAATGAATACGCCCCGTCGCGGCTGGTCACGAACAGCGGGGGACTTTCCGCGCGTGGCACCAGAAAGGCAGCGCCTGTGCGATTCCAGGGGGCGGCACGGTTCACCGCGATCAGTGCGTCGTCATGATCCAGGCGATACAGGCCGTCGCCTGGACGATGCCAGAACAGTTCGCCGGCGATGATGGCAATATCACCGCCGTGACCCTTTGCCTGCGGCCAGGTTTTCCATGTCGAGTCGCGATGGCGCAGCAGCGCCTGATCGGTGGAAACGTAGAGTGCGTCGCCGCGTGCGAGCATTTGGCGCACCTGTCCGAAGTTGCGCAGGTTTTCCGGCAGGGATTCGAGCAGCGAATGATAGACCGGTTCGGCGTCGCCGGTCAGCGGAGCGTCGATGTAGCCGATCGCGTTTTCGCTCCCGATAAACAGATTGCCGGCCGGACCGGACACCACATGACGCACAAACGGCAGCGGCGCGCGCAGGACGCGCCAGTTGCGGCCATCGTATTCCATCACGGCCATCTGATTGCCGAAATACATCAGGCCGTTTTCAGCCTGAATCGGACTGTGGAACTGGACGTTGGCCTTGTAGTCGAGGCGCTTCCAATGCCGGAGCAGCGGCAGGCCTTCCTCCGGAGATTGCGCGCGCGCCGGGAGGGCGAACGACGGAAGCAGGATCAACGCGAACAGGAAAACGGAGCGAATGGGAAACCGAGGCAACGCGCTCATGGTTGCGGTCGGACGCGGTGCGTCAACGGATTGCGATTCGCGCTACGCACGTTTGCGTAGCAGTGATGCGGCGGGGCGGGACTGGGTCGGCTCAAGCGTTGCGCACCGCGGCGAGAAACGCTTCGAGCGAGGGCGGGTTGTCGGGGGATTCACGCCAGGCGAGAGTGAGGTGGCTTTCCGGGGTCGGTCCGGTGAGTTTGCGGAAGACCACGTCGTGCGGCAGATTGCGCGATTCCGACGAACACATGAACGTTACGCCGATACCGGCGCGCACCAAACCGATGGCGTTGGCGCGCGGCCAGACCTCTTCGGCAATGCGTGGCGTGACGCCGGCTGAGGTGAAGGCGGCCAGGGTGCGGTCGTAGAAACTCGGGTTGAGGTGGCGCGGGAAGAGCACGAATGGCACGTCGCGGAGATCCTGCAGGCGCAGGGTCTTGCGGGCGGCGGCGGGGTGATCGGCCGGGAGAACCACGCCGTTGCGTTCGCACAACAATTGCCGGGTCTGAAACCCCGGCGGCAACATGTGCGGGTGGAGAAAGCCGCAGGCGATCTGGCCGGCGCGCAGGGCTTCGACCTGGGCGGAGGTGGGCGATTCGTTCAGCTCAACCCGGATCTTGGGATGCGTTTTCTGAAAGTGCCGCAGGATGCCGGGCAACACCGTCGCCATCGCCAAGCCGGTGAATCCGACCCGCAGCGTGCCGGTTTCGCCTTCCGCGATGGCGCGCAGGTCGGACGGCAACCGCTGCAGTTGATGCAGCAGCGGTTCGACGCGTTCGGTCAGATGTCGGCCCGCCGGGGTCAACTCGACCCGTCGACGGGTGCGGGAAAACAACGGCGTGCCCAGTGCTTGCTCCAGTTGCGCGATCTGTCGCGACAAGGCTGGCTGGGCGACGCCGAGCGATTCGGCGGCGCGCCGAAAATGCAGGGTTTTCGCCACCTCCCGGAAATAGACCAGATGGCGCAGTTCAAAATCATACTGATACTCGCGTGGCATCAAAAGTGGGTAAACAAGTATTCGCGAGGCATCGCAAGCTTTGCTATACTTTGAGCGATGAAAGACAATTGGGATGCTGCCCGATATGATGCCCCGCGACGCCGACTGGTGCCGGGCTACGCGGAATTTTACGGCACCGTGGCGGAGTTGGTCTCGCGCACCGTGGGCGCGAAACCGCGCGTGCTCGATCTGGGCGCGGGCACGGGACTGTTGAGTGCGGAGCTCGGCCGACGGGTGGAGTGGGGGCAGCTCACGTTGCTGGATCGATCCGCGGACATGCTGGCGATGGCGCGGCGACGTTTCGGTGCGGAGCGTGTGGTGTATTGTGAAGGCGACTTGGAGGCGGCGTTGCCGGGCGGTCCTTACGACGCCGTGATTTAGGCGCAGGCCATACATCACCTCGCTGACGACCGGAAGCGGGACCTCTTCCGGCGACTTTTTGATGTGCTCGCGCCGGGCGGCATTT
>CBINJL010000538.1:0-2863 GCA_966250925.1 uncultured Opitutus sp.
TGATGTCGCGGCCGCGGCGGCGCCGAGGCCGGCGACACCGGTCATACGGCCGGAAATATTAGGAAACGGGGAGTTTTGACGGGGTGAGCGATTGACTCGCAGGGTGAGAATAGACTATCTTTCGCTTCGTTTCTTCCGCCATTACCCCAAAATCCTCCGGGATTCTAACGATGGTTCAGTTCGACCCCAAACGCCCCGACTTCTCCCCTTACGGTTTTACCTGCGTGCGCTGGAGCCCTTCGCCCATGCCGCGGCCCGATCATCACAATGAGATCGAGCTCAACATGCTGCACTCCGGCTCCGTCACCTACCTGCTGGGTGGCAGCAAGGTGCGGGTCGAGGCCGGCCACCTGAGCGCGTTCTGGGCGGCGATCCCGCACCAGATCATCGACTACGCCAGAGGCACGGAATACTTTGTCGCGACGATCCCGCTGTCGTGGTTCATCCAATGTGAATTGCCGGAACGGCTTTCGATTCCGTTGATGCGGGGCGAAATCGTGAGCGAGGCGACCAACGACCGCGCCGCCTTTGACCTGTCGATGTTTGCCCAGTGGCAGCACGATCTCGAGGCCGGCGGCAACGAGGCCAAGGACATCGTGATGCTGGAAATGGAAGCGCGTCTGCGCCGGCTCGCGTCCGGCCTGTCGGCGCCGTCGGACACGAAGTTCAAGCATACCCGGCTCTCCCTGCAGGCCGGCGGACTGAACAAGGTCGAGCAGATGGCCTGCATCGTCGCGCAGCGTTACACCGAGCAACTCTCGGTCAGCGAAATCAGTCAGGAAGTCGGCCTGCATCCGAACTACGCGATGAATCTTTTCAAGAAGGCCTTCGGCACGACGTTGATCGATTACCTCACGCACCACCGCGTCTCACACGCGCAACGCCTGCTCGCGACCACCGATGAAAAGATCGTGGAGATTGCGTTCAGCTCGGGCTTCAACTCCGTAAGCCGCTTCAACGAAGCCTTCCGCCGCGCCTGCGGCTGCACCCCGCGCGAATACCGCGCCGAACACGAGATCTCCGAAACCGACCGCGTGCGGGAGTGAAGGGGGGCGAGCGCAGCGAGCCCAAGGCGCAGCCGCTCTTTCTCTTTATTCTTTATCTTAATCTTTCTCCCCCCGGGCCGGGATGCGACCGCCGTCGGGATAGCGAGAAAGCGGCGTCTGTTTTCGGGGAGAAAGAGAAAGATAAAGAGGAAAGAGAAAGAATCCCCGGGAACGCCGAGTTCCAGCTCGGCCCGCCCCCTCCTCGTCCGTCAGCGTTCTTCCCTTCGCGGGCCCGCGTCGTCCCGCACCGATTCCGCCACGCCCGGCCCGTTATTCTCCCACGTGTTGCCCGGACCGTTGGCGTTTTTGATGAACTTTTCCGTCGGCGACCAATTGTCGCGCACGGTCGTGAAGGACGAACCTTCGTCGAGGTAAACATAGCCCCAGTGATTCGGGTCGTGCACCCACGGACTGAACTCCGGCGTGTCGATCGCATTGCGCTCCACCAGCGAGCCCGGCTGGGCGCCGAGCATGTAAATTCCGGCGGTGTCGGCATTCCGTGTCCCAAATTTATGGATACGATTCGCCGTCACCCGGTTGTGGGCCATCGCGTTCGGCGTGCGGGTCCAGCCCCAGCCCACGCTGATGCCGCTGTAGGACGTGCTCACGATGCGGTTGTGGGCAATCGTCACGTCGCGCGCAAATCCCACGCTCAACCCCACCCCACCCCAGTCTTCGTTGGCCGTATCGTCGACGACGTTGTCCGTCACGGTAAGGCGCGCCACCAGTTCGCGTTCATCACGCGGTCGATAGGGCAGATGGACTTCGCCCGCCGCGTCACCGTAGTAACCGGCCTGCAGGCCGTTGCCGCCGAGTTCGACAAAGCGGCAACCCTCCACCGTTGCGTCCTGCACCGCGCGCTGCAAATCCAGCCCCGCCATGGCGCCATGCGTGAAGGTGCAGTCGCGCCAGATCACCTCGCTCGCCCCTTCCGCCCGCACCAGCGCCGGCGGCCGCCCGACCCAGGCCTGATTGTCCATGCTGCGCCAATCCGGCGTGCCCCTCGGCCGCAGCTTGTAGGCCTCGGTCATGAACATCGTCGCCTGGTGCGGCACATGTCCCGCCAAGGATGGTCGCAGCCAACCGCCGTGGGCGAAGGTCACGCCTTCGAAGCGCACGTGGCGCACGGGATTGTCCACTGAACCCGCCACATCGAGCACCGTTTCCAATGCCGGCACGATCGCGATGACGGTTGCCATATCCTCGTCTTCGCGCGGCCAGTAGTAAACGCGACCCGCGTGGCGATCCAACCACCACTCACCGGGCGCGCTGAGATACTCCGGCGCGTTGACCATAAAAAACGCCGAGTTGCGCGCCGGATTCTCCGCGTCGATTACCGGCGGCGGCCAGGGGTGTTCGAATTGAATCCGGCCTTCCGGCTCCTGAAACGTGACCCACGCCGCGCCCCCATCCGCCGCCACGGTGCGCAGTCGCAGCACCGCGATTTCCCACATCTGGTGCAGCACCATCTCAACCTCACGCACCTCGCGCGCGCCGCCGAGCGCCTCGAGCGGGATCTCGGCTTCCTCCGCCGCCGTGTTCCACACCACCAACCGGCGCATGTCACCGGAATCCGGATACCGCGCCCGCACCGCCTTGGTGTCATCGATCCACAACTGACGAAACTCCAGCGGCCGCCCGCGCCACTGCGGCACGTCGGCCACCCACACCGCGCCCGCCGGCGCGTTGATCATTCGCGCAGGCAATTCATCCGCCTCCGCCACTCGCCAGCCGGTCACCCGTCGCCCGCCGCTCAGCACCGGCTGTTCCCCCGGCGCCGCCGCGATGACCGTCGGCGCCGCCGCCGTCCCGCTGTC
>CBINJL010000539.1:0-2862 GCA_966250925.1 uncultured Opitutus sp.
AGCCGCACCAGCCGGGTGCGCACGCCGAGGGCGAGCGGCGGGTAGGGCGAGTAGGGTGTGAAATCGATGAAGAGCACGGCGGCGGCGCCGGTCTGTTCGCGCAGGGCGGCGAAGAGGTGGGCGGGCAGGCGGCCGGCAGAGCCGATGCGGGGTTGGCCGGTCCATTCGCGCAAATCGGGCGTGGAGACCGGAATGACCTCGAAGCGAGCGGAGCGGGTGAGGGCGACCCGGAACGCATTTTCAATTGTTTCGAAGGACGCGTCGTTGAGTCCCTGACCCGACCAGGCGGGCAGGACGGCGACGCGGCGCACTTCCACTGGCAGATAGGCGACGCCGGAAACGTTGGTCGGTTCGTAGGAGCGGGTCAGCGGCTCGATCGGCTGGGGCACGGAGTTGCAGCCGGCGGCGAGCAGAAGCGTGATCGCGGTGGCGCCGCCGATTGCGACGCGGCGCGCCCAGGCGCACGGGGAAAATGGGGATGGCTTCATGGATGCCATGATCGATCAGGAACTGCCCGAACTCGAGGACGAGTTGGAGCTGGAACTGAAGAAGGTGGACGAGAGCTGCTGGCTCATGAGCTGGATCTTCTGCTGGGCCAGTTCCATGGCGATGAATCCGGCTTCCAACTGTTGGCGGCGTTGTTCGAGCCGGCGTTCGGCGTCGTCGATCTGGCGGTCGAGGCTGGCGTTGGCGTCGGTGAGGGAGGTCTGCTGCGATTTGAGGTAGCCGCCGTTGCCGTCGTCGCCGATGTAGTTTTTAAGCATGGCATCCATGCGGTCGAAGAAGCCGGAACCGGCGGTGTTGAAAAAGGCGTCGACGTCGGCGGCGTTCTCGCTGAGCGCGGCGTTGAGTTTGGCGCTGTCCTTGATCTCCAGCTTGTTCGTGCCCGTCGTGAAGTCGATACCGAGCGATTCGAGGCGGCTGACCGTGCCGGAGAGTCCGGAGACCTGGGCAAAGGCGTTGCCGCGCATCTGACGCGCCCAGTCCTGAATCTCGCGATTGGAGGAAAGGGTGGCGGCGGACACGCTGCCGGACGTGGCGGTGATCTTGGTGGCGTCCTCGATGTAGGTCTGCACCGAGTTGAAGGCCGCGATGAAGGCGTCGATCTTGGTCCGCATCGCCTCGGTGTTGGCGGCGACCGAGACGGTCTGCTCACTGACTGAGCCGACGGTGACGGAGAGTCCCGCGATGCCATGCACATCGGAGGTCAGCGTGTTGCTGGTGCTGGTGAGGGTGGCGCCGCCGTTGATGCTGAACTGGGCGTTGACGCCGCGGGTGAGTGCGCCGCCGGCTGCGCCGGTGAGGCCGAGAGCGGACAGCAAACCACCGGCGGCTTCGTCTAAGCCGATGCCGAGGTCGCCGGTCGCTGTATTGGAAAGGTTCATACGATCGGCCGCGGCATCGTAACTGGCGTTGACGCCGGCGCCGGCTGCATTGATGCGCTCGATGATGTCGTCGATGCTGTCGTCGTTGATGTTGTAGTCGATCGCGACGCCATTGATCGTGAAGGTGCCGTTGCCGCTGCCGTCGACGGCGGTGATGGCGGACTTGAGGCGGGCGTCGACGAGAGCCGCGTCGCGGTCGACAGTGCCGAGGCCACTGTTGGAGCTGACGGAGCCGGTGCCGTTGTTGGCGAGTTTAGCGACGGCGAGGAAGTTGGACGTGTCGTTGGCCGCGCCGAGAACGATCTCCGACGCGCTGTTCAGGTTGATCGAGTCGGTGGTCTCGTCGTAGCTCGCGGTGACGGTGCCGCCGGTGGCGGTGGCGATCTTGTCAAAAACATCCTGCAGCGAATCGGTGGTCGCGACGGAAACCTGTGCGCCGTTGACGGTGAAGACGCCGCCCTTGACGGCGCTGGCGGTTGGCAGAGCTGCGAGCGTGATGCCGGAAACATCCGAAGACGGGGCGATACCTTGAGCGACATCGGCCACCCCGCGTTGCACGGCGGCGGTGGCCAGGCGCGTGACATTGATCGTTTGACTGCCGGTGGCGGTGCCGGTGGCGGCGCTGAGAGACCAGCCCGAACCGCTCGAGGTGACGGTGCGGCTGGTGAAGAGCGTGCTGTCACTGAGCGCTTCGTTGGCGGTGTTGAAGGCGCGCATCCGGTTGCCGAGTTCGCCCAGCGCGCTGTTCTTGCGCAGGTTCGCGACCTGCTCGGTTTCCATGCGCGAGATGGGGGTGCGTTCGAGTGAAATGAGGGAGTCGACCAGCGATTGCCAGTCGAAGCCTGAAGCGAGTCCTGCGAGTTGTAGTCCGGCCATGGAAGTTAAGAGATACAGGTGCGCAATCGGCGCAGCGCGGGAATTCTTGAGCGCTTTGTGTGCGGGAAACGGTGTCACGGTCCGCAACGAAAAAATGCCGAAGAAATACAAAATCGTTCTAAAGCAATCGCCGCGGCGGCCCGTAAAAGAGGGCATCCCCAGCAAGCGCTGCGGCTGAAGTGACCGGACTTCACCACTCTCCGGTCCGTCGCCCTACGGACAGGGCAACTCATCAAGGAAGATACCATGTCAGTCGTCATTAACACCAACTCCGCGGCATCGATTGCGTCCAACAATCTCGCCGCTTCGAACTCCATGCTGCAAAAGAGCCTCAACCGGCTCTCCAGCGGCTCCAAGATCGTCTCCCCGGCCGATGATGCCGGTGGCCTCGCAGTTTCGATGAAACTGTCGGCGGCTGCCCGACGCAGCGGTGCGGCGGCGGTCAACATCAGCAATACCGTCTCCTTCCTGCAGACGCAGGACGGCGTGCTCAAGGTGACCGGCAAGGTCCTCGAGCGCATGGGCGAGCTTCATACGCTCTATCAGGATCCGACCAAGAACTCGGACGACCTGGCCAAATACGACTCGGAGTTCATCGCTC
>CBINJL010000540.1:0-2861 GCA_966250925.1 uncultured Opitutus sp.
GCGGGCCGGCCGGCGCATGACATCGGGCTCCTCATTCTCCGCCTCGAAGGCGATGGCACCGTGCCGGTTCTCCCTCCGACGGAAACCGGTATCAACCAGGCCGTCACTGCCGCGGTGCCCTTGAGCGAAGACTCGCTGCTGGTCGGCACCTACGCGGACGGCCTGCAGGTTTTTGACGGTGAAAAACTGCGGCCGTTTGCTTCCGAAGGATTGCTCGCCGAACCGCTGCGCATCGTCGACCTGATCGCGAGCGGCCCCAAACGCTTCGTAGCCGCGATCGACGGCATGGGCATTGTCGTTTTCAATCACCGCGGCGCGGTGCTCGACGTTCTGGACGCCCGACTCGACAGCCGTCTGGCTTCACCACTCCGCCTGACCGCCGCCCGCAACGGCGAACTCTGGGCCGTGCTCGAAGGTTACGTGATGCGCGCCGTGCTGCCGTCGCAGGTCACGTTCTTCGACCACCTGCTCCCGCGCGGACGCCGCGCCATTTTCGTGCAGCGTTATGAGAACGATCTTTGGCTGACCGCCGATGGTCGGATCGCTCGTGCCCGTTACGCAACCGACGGCAACCTCACCCAATTCGAAACCTTCGGTCCGCCTGACGTGTGGGTTCATCACCTCAGCCTGGCCCCCGGCAAGCCGCTACTCGGCACCGATGCCGGCGCCTACGTTTGGAATGGTCGTTCCTGGCGCCGCACGCTGCCCGACACCCGCGCCATGCTCGTCCTGCCGCAGCAACCAGCCCGGGATGATCGCTGGATCTATGCTGCCGAAAACGAATATGGCTGGATGGAATGGCGCAACGGCCGGCCGATCACCCTGCCGATCGCCCTCCCGGATTTCCAGGCCTACGCCGGCGTGGTTGATGCCAACGGGCATCACTGGTTTGAATGTGGTCCGCAGGCCTTCACCAAAATCTGGGCCGACGGCGACACCTTGCAACATCGGCGTTATGGCAAGGAAGACGGCGTCCCCGATGGCTGGGTGGAACTGTTTCTGTATCAGGGAAAGGCCTACTTTAATGTCGGCAACGGCACCTTCGCCGTCGACGCCACCACGGATAAAGTGGTGCCCAGCGACGTCCTCGCCCGCCACCTGCCCGCCGGCGCCATCGTCCAGGGCCGCCCGGTTGAGGATAACCGCGGCTGGCTGTGGATTACGCTCAACGACGCGGCCCATGCCTTCGACCCCGGTCAGACGCCGTGGCGCGATCTCGGCACGCCCGCCGGCGCCGGATTCAGCCCCTACCGCTTCTTTCCCGAATCCGGCGGCGCCATGTGGATGCACGACGGCCGTCGCCTCGCCCGCTGGGACCCGCGTGTGCCGATGACCATCCGCCCCGGCCTGCGAGCGCGGATAGAAAGTATTCATTTCTTAAATACAGACCGCACCGTCCGTCCCACGGGAGACCGATTGCCCGACCAGCAATTCTCCGACAACACCCTCGTCGCTTCCTTCACCGCCCCCGGCGCCACGCTCACCCAATCGATCGGTTTCGAATTCCTGCTGCAGGGCGGCGGAGAGCAATGGGTCTCCGCCGGCGCTTCCGGCACCGCGTTCTTCAATCGGTTGTCCGAAGGCGACTACACGCTGCGGGTCCGACCGATGACCCTGGTCGGGCCGGGCGAGGAGGACCGGCTCCATTTTCGCATCCGGCCGCCATGGCACCGCACCGGCCTTGCCTATCTCTGCTACGGGGTGTTCGGCCTCGCCGTCTTCGGCCTCGGATTGTGGTGGCTCACCGGCCGGGAACGCCGCGAACAGTTGCGCCTGGAAATGGTCGTCGATGAACGCACTCGCGAACTCGACCGCATCAACTCCCGGCTCTCGCTGCAGATCAGCGAGGTCCGCATCCTCACCCAGGCAATCAATCAGAGTCCGCTCGGCGTCCTGATCGCCGATCCGCAGCACCGCATCCGTTTCGTCAACCCCCAGCTTTCCCGCATGAGCGGCTACCGGCTCAGCCAGCTCATCGGCCGATCGCCCGGCATGCTGCGCGCCGATACGCCGCCGGCGGATAGCGACGACCGCCTCAACGCCGTGCTCGAACGAAACGAAAACTGGACCGAGGAAACGGTCTATCGTCGCCTCGACGGGACGACGTTTCCCGTGCGCATCACCGTTTGCCGCATGCGCAATGAAGACGGACATTCCTTTCACCACCTCTCCTTGATCGAGGACATCACCCATGCCCGGGAGGAGCAGGCCCAACGGCACCGACTGGAGGAGCAGTTGTTCCAGGCGCGCAAAATGGAAAGCATTGGCACGCTCGCCGGCGGCATTGCCCATGATTTCAACAACATCCTCACCGGCATTCTCGGTCACTGCGAACTCGCCCTCCTCGAAACCGCACCGGAAGGCACCCTCGCCAGCGACCTGAAAAGCATCCGCAGCTCCGGACTTCGGGCCAAGGAGCTCATCCGTCAAATCCTGACCTATTCGCGCCGGGAGGATGTTGAAACCATTCCGCTCGAATGCACCGAGCCGGTGCTCGAAGTGATCGATCTGCTGCAGACCTCGGTGCCGCCGCATATCTGCATCGAAACCGCCCTGGCCGCGGGCGTCATCCAGGCCGACCCCACCCAGGTCCATCAGGCCGTGCTCAATCTCTGCACCAACGCGGTGCATGCGCTTGGCCGTCGCCCCGGCACCATCTGCGTGAGCACCCGCCCCGTGCTGCTTGATGCGACCGAAGCCAGGTTTCATCTCCGCGCCCGCCCCGGTCGCTACATCGCCATCGCGGTCCGTGACGATGGACCGGGCATGGATGCGGAAACGGTCAAACGCGCGTTCGATCCGTTCTACACCACCAAACCGCAGGGCGAAGGGACCGGCCTCGGCCTGGCCATCGTGCAGGG
>CBINJL010000541.1:0-2843 GCA_966250925.1 uncultured Opitutus sp.
TAACGTAGCTGTAAACGAACTCGGAGGCGGACGTCCAATTGGCGTCGAGCGAGGCGGCGACCTTGGTGGCGATGGTGCGCAGATCGGGCCGCGAGCGGGTGAGGCGGAAAAACACCGCGCGATTGTTGTAGTCGAGATACGCGCCCTGTTCGGTGACGTAACACACCGCGTGATCGACCATGCCGGCGAGGCGCACGTGCACGAGTCGGGTTTCGTAACCGCGCTGCGACAGCACGTAATCGGCGAGGACGGCGTAGTCGTCGCAGTCGCCCGAGCGGTTTTTCAAAAACGTGTCGGCCGGCTGCACTTCGCGATGCAGGCGATAGTAAAACGTCTCGAAGAAGGAGGCGAATTTTTTGGGCGTGAGGTCGGGCACCTGCTCCAGTTCGTCGAGGGAGACGGCGGCGAGATGCAGTGGTGCGGCGATTGTCAGCGCCAGCCATTGCCAAGCTCGTCGCCATGCGGTTCGCCCCATTCCGCGGAGGCGGACATCGTCCCGTGCCCGACCGGATACGGCCGCACGAGCGGGAGGCGACGAGGAAGCGGAGGATGGCATGCGCGATGTCAGTCCCGACGCCGGGCGCGGGTCACCCGGGCACAATCGGTCACTTTCGCCGCCGTTGCAGTGTTTTTTCCGGGAAACTTCTGCGGGTGCGGTCGTGCGTTTGCCAAGAAAACCATCCAGCCCAAATACCTCAGTTTCACTACAAGTTCGCGAGATCGCAGAGTGAGATTCCGCCAAACCCACCTCAACCCGGATTCACCCGCTGAGTGAGCGACTTCGGCGTTGTTGCTATTTTCTTACCGCCTTTCTTGGCGTGCTTTGCGGTCTCCGCGGACTTTGCGTTAAATATCAATTGCGGAACATAGGTTCAGGCGGGGTCAACCGGCGAGGGTGCTCGCCAATTGCCCGAGGCGGGCGAGAGCGGCATCGACTTCGTCGCTCCACGGCAAACCGCAATTGAGGCGCAGGCAGTTGCGGTAGCGATCCTGGGCGGAAAACAGCAACCCGGGCGCAATGCTGATGCGGGCCTGGCGGGCGAGTTCGTGCAGGCGGATGGTGTCGACGGCGGGCGGCAGTTCCAGCCACAACACGAAACCGCCCTGCGGCCGGCTGATACGGGTGCCGGTCGGAAAGGTGCGGACTACGGCATCGGAAAACCGACGCACCTGTTCGCGGTAAGCGCGGCGGATGGAGCGCAGATGATGGTCGTAGCCGCCGTTGCGCAGGAAATCGGAAATCGTTTTCTGCAACACAAACGGCGTGCCCAAGGTGTTGGTGAACTTCAACCGGCGCACCCGTTCGAGAAACCGTCCCGGGGCGCACCACCCGACACGCAGCGCCGGCGCGAGGGTTTTCCCGAAGGAGCTGCACAGCAGCACCCGGCCGTCGTGATCCCAGGCCTTGAGCGGTTTGGGACGTCGGTCGCCCCAATACAGGTCGCCGTAAACGTCGTCTTCGATGGCCGGCAGGTCGAACTCGACCAGCAGGTCGTGCAACGCGGCCTTTTTGGCGTCGGGCATGCAGGCGCCGAGCGGATTGTGAAACGTGGGCGTGACCAGCAGTGCCTTGACGGGGCAGGATGCGAGGGCAGCGCGCAACGCGTCGAGACAGATGCCGTCGCGCGGATCGGTCGGGATTTCGAGCACCTTGAGATTCAGCGCCTGCAACGTTTGCAGAATACCGAAGTAGGCCGGCGTTTCGATCGCCACCGTGTCGCCGGGCTGGGTGACGGCGCGCAAGGCGAGATTGAGCGCCTCGGTGCAGCCGATGGTGACGATGATTTCGTCGTGGTTGATTGGCGCGCCGGCCTGCAGATAGCGGCGGGCAATCTCGCGGCTGAGCGGTGCGTAGGTCGCGCTCATGGCGTAGCGGCCGAGCAACGATGGATCGTCGCGCCCCACGGCACCGAGCAGGCGGGCGATCTTGCGATTGGGAAACAGACTGTGATGCGGACAGGCCGCGCCAAACGGCACGTAGCCGGATTCGGCCGAGAGCGCCACGACTTCGGCGGCGAGATCACTCACGCCGATGGAGGACGGGCGAGCCATCGGGCCGGCCATCTGTGGTTCGGGGGCGAGCCGGAGCGGTTGTGCGCGCACGTAATAACCGGATTGGGGGCGCGCCTCAATCAGGCCGCGATTTTCCAGCACCGTGTAGGCCTGAATGACGGTCGACACGCTCACCCCGCGTTGCAGGGCCATGCGGCGCACGGACGGCACCCGATGGCCGGGGCGCAGAGTGCCGCGTTCGATCAATTGCTGCACGGTGTCGGCCAGTTGCTGATAAAGCGGGGAGGTCGGGGTGTTGGCGATTACGGCGGACATACCCAGAGTTTAACGGACAGCCCTGCTAGCATGACAGTTGCAGTTGTGCGAGCGGGCGACCGATACAGTTTAAAAGCAGCATGCCGATGTTTGATACAATTTTTTTACAAAAGTATCCAGACGGCTCTTGCGTAGAAATACCCATCGCTCCTAACAATGCCGCTTCCCATGACCAATTCCGAGGAATCAGCGTCACTCGAATCGCCGCGCGTTATCCTGATCGAGGATGAGACGGTCTTTCGGCAATTGCTGCGCCGCGCCTTGGAAAAGCGTAAAGGCTGGCGGGATGTCTCCGACTATTCGGATGGCGAACTGGGCCTGCAGGCCTGCTTGGAAAATCCGCCCGATTTGCTGCTGGTGGACCTGCATCTGCCGGGCAAGCACGGCTTGGAAATCGTGCGCGAGTTACGGCAAAAGGCGCCCGAGGTGCGCATCCTCGTGCTGACGGGGCACGCCGAACCGAAGCTGCCTTCGCAATTGATGGGCCTCGGGGTGGGCGGCTACGTCGACAAGAC
>CBINJL010000542.1:0-2841 GCA_966250925.1 uncultured Opitutus sp.
TGCTCGGCAAATCGGGTTCGAGCCACACCGTGTAGTGGCGCGGCACGACAGTTTTCGGCAGATGGCCGGCGGCGGTGTCGAAGTCGAAGGGCGCTTCGGCGGCGAGGGCGACGGCGACAAACGGAAGCAGGCACCACCGACGGGCGCGGCGCAAAATGGAAACGATTTGCATGGTTCTGAAAACGTCCGCCGCGCGCGCGTCGTCAATGCGGCAAGGCGGATTGCGCAGGGAAGTGCGGACTGAAGCCCCGCACTACGTGTTGCGGGTGGCGCGGTGCTTCAGCCCGCGTCTCTGAATTCTCAACTGTGGCGTTTGAGGAAACGTTGCACGGCGGCGCGTGTTGGCATGGCGGGGGCGGTGCCGGGTTTGGTGACCGATAGTGCAGCTACGGCGCAACCGTAGCGGACCGCTGCGGCGAGATCGCCATCGTGGTCGAGCAACCCAGCTGCGAAACCACCGACAAAGGCGTCGCCGGCGCCGGTGGTGTCGACTGCCTTTACACGAAAGGCCGGCACTTCGAGGTAACCGTCGGCGCGCGAGAGGAAACAGCCGCGGTCGCCGAGGGTGACGATGACCACTGGCACGCCGAGTCGGCCGCACAGGGCGTGCAATTGCGCGGGTTTGAGCTTGAGCAGCGCGGCGGGAGTCAGCGCTTTCCCACGGGGCGCAAAACCGAGGCGATTGATGAGGGCGACAAACTCACTTTCGTTGGGAATGAGAATGTCGACGTGGCGCAGCGCGGCCGGATTGAAATCGGGCCGCATCGGCGCGGGATTGAGAATGGTCAATGCACCGGCGGCGCGGCCGGCGCGCAAGGCGTGCGTGGCGGCGGTGAGGTTGGCTTCGAGTTGAGTGATGACGATGCGGGCGTCGGCGAGCGCTGCGGCGGGAACGTCGCGCCGGGTGAGTTTATGATTCGCGCCGAGCGCCACGATGATCTGGTTCTGGCCTTGGGCATCGACGAGGATGGCGGCCGAGCCGGTCGGGTGGCGCGGCTTCACCGCCCAGTGCGCGGCGATGCCTTCCTTTTCATAGAAGGTGCGGGCGTCGCG
Organism: uncultured Opitutus sp.; assembly: GCA_966250925.1. Classification (GTDB taxonomy): domain Bacteria; phylum Verrucomicrobiota; class Verrucomicrobiia; order Opitutales; family Opitutaceae; genus Actomonas. The sequence continues at coordinate 1,054 of CBINJL010000542.1, forward strand.
GCCGAAAGCGTCGTCGCCGATCGCGCCGATGTAGAAGACGGCGGCGCCGGCGCGGGCGGCGGCTACGGCCTGATTGGAGCCCTTGCCGCCGGGGCCGGTGCGGGCGGTGCCGGTGAGCGTTTCGCCGGGACGCGGAAACTGGGTGCAGTTGAAACAAAGATCGGTGACAAAACTGCCGACGACGACGACTTGGGGCGGGGACATGCGAGGAACGTAGGTAAGAAGTGATTGGGTTGAAGACAGAAGTGGCGGGACGCGGGGCGCTGGTGGCGAGAACCGTTGCGCCGCCTGGCGGTCAACGATCGATCATGGCGCATGCTTCAACCGCTTCCGCCACCAACTCCGTTTGGCGTCGTCGGACGGCCCGTATTGGGCGCGGACTGCGGCGCGGCGGAAAGTGGCTGCTGGTCGCGATTGTCCTCCTGGCAATCGTGCGGATGGTGTTGCCGGTCGGGCTCGAAGCGCTCGTCAACCGCCGGCTCGCGGCGATTCCGGGTTATGCGGGACGGGTGGAGGACATCGACGTGTCGATCGTGCGCGGCGCTTATCAGCTCGAAGGGCTGCGCATCGACAAGCACGGCGAGACGGCGGTCCATCTACCTTTGGTGCAGGCGGACACGATCGATTTTTCACTCGCGTGGGGCGAGCTCTTGCGCGGGCGAGTGTTGAGCGAAATCCATGCGGACGGGCTGGCGTTCACCTTGGTGCAGGGCGAATCGGCGGCGGAGTCACAAACGCCTTCGCCGGTGGAGCGACGTTGGCAGGCGGTGGTCAACGATCTGTTTCCGATCGAGATCACGCATCTGGAGGTAACGCGCGGCCAGTTGCGTTTCTTCAATGCCGAAGGCGAATTGCCATACGACATCCGCTTGCGCGAGGTGGAGCTGGTCGCGGCCGATTTGCGTAATCGCAGTGCGCCGGATGAGAAGATGCCGGCGAGATTGCGTCTGACCGCCACAACTGATGCGGGCGGCCGGATGCAGATCGACGGGCGTGGCGAACCGCTCGCGGACGCGCCGCGTTTTGATGTGAATGTGGAGGTGCAGCACATCGCCTTGCCGCAGTTGAACGACTTTCTGCGTGCTTATGCCAACGTCGACGTGCGGGCCGGATCACTGTCGGTTTACGGCGAGTTCGCCGCGGCTGACGGGGAGTTCGAAGGTTACGTTAAACCGTTTCTCGAAAACGTCGATTTCGCGGATAGCGAAGGTCAGCGGAAGTCGCTTTCCAGTCGGTTTTGGGAAGCGATCGTATCCGGTCTGGCGTTTGTTTTTAAGAATCACGAACGCGATCAACTCGGCACACGGGTGCCGATCAGCGGAGAATTTGGCCAGGCTGACGTGGGCACGTTGGCGACGATCGGCAACACCGTGCGTCATGCCTTCATTCAGGCGTTTTCCGAGCGGGTGGATCATACGTTGGGCGACCCGGACGCCAGTGGCGATGGTGGGGAAGAACCGCGCGGGGCGCGCGACCGGCGCCGCAATCCCGGCGCTCAGTGACGGGGTGAGGGACGGTCTCGCCGCCGCTCGTCCTGCGGCCGGCGCCGTTTGTCCAAAGATTGCACGCGGACCGCATCGTTGGTGTAGCTTGGCGGCGTGATCGACTCCGCCCCTCCGTTTCAAGATCCCGTGGCCGACGCCAAACGCCAGCGTGCGAAGGATCGGCTCTACGTCTTGTGTCAGGTGCTCGGGTGGGGCGCCTTTCTGATCCTGCAGCTTTTTTTCACGCACGCGTTTCAAGCGAGTCGCGATGACTACCAGCCGCGGTTGTCCGACAATCTCAACA